>JBNKDB010000553.1:0-10135 GCA_050288045.1 Anaerolineales bacterium
CATACTCTTCCACCATTTGTCAAAAGCTTGTCATCATCGTCAAGAACTGTTCCGCTATGGTATACATCGATATTTGTATGATTATGTTCAACATCTTCAATACCGGTAATAATCTTGCCTTTTTCATAATTTCCCGGATACCCTTTTGATGCAAGGATAACGGAAACGCAATACCCTTTTTCAATTTCGAACTGAATTCCCGAATGAAGATCACCTTCAGCACACGCTTTAAAAATTTCGTACCAGTCACACTTTACAAGTGGAAGTACCGCCTGCGTTTCAGGATCACCAAAACGGCAGTTGAACTCCAGTGCCTTCAAGCCGTTGTCAGTGAGCATTAAGCCGCCATACAAGACCCCCTTATAGTCAATGCCCTCCTCTCGCAACCCGTCAATAGCTGGCTGCAAGATCTTCATTCTGGCTTCTTCCAGGATTTCAGGCGTAGCGGTTGGGCTGGGGGCGAAAACGCCCATTCCACCGGTGTTCGGACCCTGGTCGTGATCGAGCAGACGTTTATGATCCTGGGCCGGGGGCATTAAGATCAAAGTTTCGCCATCGGTAAACGCCATCACAGAAATTTCAGGACCGGTGATCCGTTCTTCAATTAACACTGTATCTCCCGCCTCACCAAAGACCTTTTCGCTCATGATTTCGCCGAGAATTTGCTGGCCCGCCTGAACCGTGTCCGGCAAGAATACGCCTTTACCGGCAGCCAGGCCGGACGCCTTGATCACATAAGGGAATTCAATTTCATCCAGGTAAGCGGAGGCTTGCTCCAGATCATGAAAGATTTTATAAGATGCAGTGGGGATATTATGGCGGGCCATGAAATCCTTAGAAAAGGCTTTGGAAGATTCCATTTGCGCGCCAGCCCGACTCGGTCCAAAGACAGGAACACCCAGTGCCTCGATACTGTCTGCCAGCCCGGTTGCCAGGGGCGCTTCCGGCCCAACGATCACCAACTCGATCTTCTTTTGCTTGACGATATCGGTAATCAAAGCATGATCCAGTGGGTCACCGGGGATATTCTCTCCATACTGTGCCGTTCCCGGATTTCCCGCCAGCGTATAGAGTTGAGTGAGTCTGGGTGATTGGGCGATCTTCCATGCTAAAGCATGCTCACGTCCACCAGAACCGATCAACAAAATCTGCATGTTAGACTAACCTGCTTTCTAAACTAAGTTTGGTGGCTTCAGTCGTGATCTCGAAAGGATAATCGCCGGTAAAACATGCATTGCAGTAGCCACTGCTGGCCCCAATGGCCTCCATCATCCCTGCCAAAGAAACATAATAAAGGCTGTCGGCTTGAAGGTATGCTCTGATTTCTTCAACGCTTTTGTTATAAGCGATCATCTCTTTATGTGTGGACATATCAACGCCCATATAACAAGGGTTGGTGATGGGTGGACAGGTAACCCGGAAATGGACTTCTTTTGCACCTGCTTTTCGGATGATCTCGACCAGGTGTTTCGAGGTAGTGCCCCGTACAATCGAATCATCAATCACAATCACGCGCTTCTCTTGCAGTACGGAAGGTATGGTGTTGAATTTGAGTTTTACATCCTTACCGCGCATTTCTTGAGAAGGTTGGATAAATGTGCGGCCAATATACCTATTTTTGAGTAGCCCGATATCGTAGGGAATTCCACTGACTTTCGAATACCCCAGGGTAGCCGGGATGGACGAGTCCGGTACCGGGATGACGACGTCCGCTTCAGTCGGGTTTTCAATCGCTAACTGTTCGCCCAATCTAACTCGGACATCATGCACAACCTTTCCATCCCAAATGCTGTCAGGCCGAGAGAAGTAGATGTGCTCAAAAGTGCACTTTGCCTGCTTTTCAACAGGAGGAATCGCCTGGCGTACGATCAAAGCCTGGTTGTGTAAAGCGACCACTTCCCCGGGGTTGACCTCCCGGATGGAGTCGCAGCCGATGGTTTCCAAAGCGCCAGATTCGGAGGCAACTGCATAGCCCCCGTTCGGCAAGTGTCCCAGGGTAAGCGGCCGTAACCCCCAGGGGTCACGGGCGGCATACACGCCATCAATCGTCAGGATCACCAGCGAGAAGGCCCCCTTCCATTTTGGCATGGTGTTGGCAATCCTATCCAACCAATTTTCTCCCTTGCCAGCGGCCAACATAGTGATAATCACTTCAGAATCCGATGTGGAGGCGAACCCAACCCCCTGCTCGAACAGTTCTGCGCGTAATTCCACAGCATTGACAAGATTGCCGTTATGCGCCAGAGCCACCGGGCCGGAACGAGTATCCAAAAGCATGGGCTGGACGTTCCTGAGATTTGAGGAACCGGTAGTGCTGTAACGCGTATGCCCGATCGCTAAATGCCCGCTGAGATCAGATATATTTTCTTCGTTGAAAACCTGGGAGACAAGACCTTGACCTTTATGGATGCGCATTTTCTCCCCATCACTTACAGCAATTCCGGCAGCTTCCTGACCGCGATGTTGAAGCGCAAAGATGCCAAAATAAGTGATCCGAGCACCGTCCTGATGCTTGGCTGAGATGCCAAAGACCCCACATTCATCTCTGGGTTTATCCGAAATGAGAATTTGGCTAGGTGTTAAGGTCTGCATCTGCTTGGTTAACTTTGCCGGAGTTGCTGGCCTGCCTTGCCTTGATGCGCTCTTTTAGTTTGGGCTCGAAAAGGGCAAGGATTTTCCCGGCGGCCAGGGCCGCGTTGGCAGGCTCCAATACCACCATAGGGGCAACGCCAGAGGGCATCCGCAAGGAGGAAAAGATATCCGCACCGCCGAAACTTGAACTTGGCGGCGGGCAGGCAATCACCGGTGCGCTTACCTGGGCATCCACCATCCCGCTAAGCGCGTTAGAACGGCCTGCTACGGTGATGTAAACATTAGCGCGTTCATCTTGTTCATACTCGGCAACCAGTTCAAGCAACCGGGCCGGGGTTTTATGCGCTGAAGACACCCTGGTCTGGTAGGGAATTTCAAACGTATCAAGAACTTCCGTGATCTTGTCAACGTGAGGCAAGTCTGATGAAGACCCCATTAAAATAATTACCAATATCTTTTCACTCAAAATAATCGCTCCTAAAGGATATTTGCTTTTTTGAGATTAGCCGTCAGGCGCGGTGTTACCGGGTATTGACCGGGGATGAAGTCCTCCCCGGTCAGTCGCTCGAACAATTCAATGTACCGCTGAGCAGCTTTGATCCACAATTCTTCTGACATGGTGGGTGGTTCGCCATCGCCCCGGTAGCCTTGTTTGGCGTATTCAAGACGGATAAACTCCTTATCGTAATTCTCAGGTTCTTCTCCGGCGTTAAAGCGTTCCTGGTAGCTTTGCAGTAGCCAAAAGCGGGAGGAATCGGGGGTGTGAATTTCGTCAATCACGGCGACTTCACCATTGGGCAATCGGCCAAACTCATACTTGGTGTCCACCAGGATCAACCCGGCTTTTTCTGCAATTTCCTGCCCACGGGCGAATAGGGCCAGGGCAGCCGCCTGCACTTTGTTCCAGGTTTCTTTATCGAGGTGATTTTCACCGCTAACCTGCTCCACGGTCAGACGTTCATCGTGTCCCGTCGGGCCACCTTTGGTGGTTGGCGTGATGATCGCTTGAGGAAGTTTCTGATTTTTCTGTAAGTCTTCAGGAAAAGTGTGCCCGTAAATTTCCCGTTCCCCAAGGTGATAGCGATACCACAACGCAGTTTTGGTTACCCCCGTGATATAGCCGCGCACGATCACTTCCACACGGAAAGGCTCGGCTTCATAGGAGAGCATCACATTGGGGTCAGGCTGGGAGATCATGGGATTAGCGACGATATCTGAAGTTTGGCCCAACCACCAGCCAGTTAACTGGTTGAGTACCTGTCCTTTATAAGGCACACATCCCAAGATGCGGTCAAAGGCAGATAGGCGGTCTGTTGTAACCAGGAGCAATCGATTGCCTTCCAGTGGATAGATGTCGCGAACTTTCCCTATCCGTTTCCTATTCAAGGGTAGTTCAATGCTATCAAAAGGCTGTTTCAACATGGCTTGGAACATTTTGCTGTCCATATCTCTCATCCGGCAGTCAGTTTTCCAGGCGATCTTTGATTTGTTGGGCAAGCCGTCTTGCCCGGGTAGGTGCGAAGCCAATATGAGATTTTGCTTCCATAAGTTCTAGAATTTCCCGGCTGCTCAAGTATTCCAAAAATAGCGGATCATGGCTAATGGTTTCAGTCAGCGGGTTGGTTTTATCTTGCTGAACGGCTTCCCAGGCGGTGAGGGAATGTCTGCGGATATATTCGTGCATTGCCTGCCTGTCTGCGCCTTTTTTCCCCAATGCCATCAAGACCCGTTCCGTAGCGGCGAAGGGCCCATAGATCTCGAGATTCCTCTGGATGGCCTGGGGATTGACTTGTAGACCTCGAACGATCCGCAAGCTGGCCTGGAGTAGTTCATCACAGATCAAGAAGGTTTCAGCCAAAGCTGTCCGCCGGTTGGCGCTGTCATCCAGGGTGCGCTCGAGGAGTGAATGGGCAGCGTTATCCCAGGCCAGGCGGGGCATTTGTGCCAAAACCCGCCCCAAGGAATTGATCTTCTCTGCGGTGACCGGATTACGTTTAAAGGGCATCGCAGAAGATCCAACCTGCTTTTCCTCGATTGGTTCGCTGAGTTCTCCAAACGGCGGGGATTGCAAGATACGCAGGTCGAAAGCCATTTTATAAACGGAGGCCCCCAACCCAGCAATGGCATTGGTGATCTGGTAATCTTGTTTGCGAGGATAGGTTTGGGTAGTAACCGGGAAGAAGCGCATATCGAGTTTGCTGCTCATGAGTTCTTCGAACTTTTCCAGGTTCTCCTCCCCGATCAATTCGCTGTAGGAAGCCCCGGTACCAACCGCCCCCTTAAAGCCTTTTCCTTTTATTTCCCCAGCAGCCTGTGCGATTGCCAGATAATCAGCCAGGAGGTCTTGTCCGTATTGGGCAAGCCGGTAGCCCAGCGTAGTAGGTTCGGCCGGTTGGATGTGAGTGTAGCCCATCACAACCAGGTCTGCGTAGGCTTCAATTTTCTCTGCAAATGCAACCAACAAAAGTTTGAGTTTTTCTAATAGCAAGGTCAGCGATTGTTTAACACGCAGGGCATCGGTATTATCAACCACATCCATTGAGGTCGCCCCCAGATGGATCACACTACCACCAATTGGGCATTGTTCGGCGTAGGTTTTGATCTCGGCCATAACATCGTGCCGGATTTCGGTTTCGATCTCTACAGCCCGGTCAAGATCAATTTGTGTTTGATGCGTTTTCAGGTCGTCAATCTGGTCTTGCGTAACGATACCAAACTCAGCCTGGCTTTCTGCCAATGCGACCCAAATACTGCGCCATACTAAACGCTTATTATATTCGCTCCAAATCTGGCGCATTTCTCTGCTGCCATACCGCCAACTGAAGGGAGAGAGATAATTTTTGTAATCCATCTAGCTCGCCATCCTGATCCCATTTTTAAATAAATCCAAGCCCAGGCCGTTTTGCTGCCCGCGCGTCCAGCGAGGGTGCTGGTAAGTATGGACGTGATTCTCTGGATGCGGCATCAGACCAAGGACATTGCCGGTGCTATTCGTAATCCCGGCGATGTCCTTTGGTGACCCATTGGGATTAATCGGGTAGACATTTACGGCGGCGGTGCCGTCAAGATAGGTATAGCTCAGAGCAGTTTGATGGTTGGGTAAGTCGTTGCTATTTTGCATAATAAAACGCCCTTCGCCATGGGCAACCGGGCATTCGATCAGGGCCAGGTCTTGCAGCCAGGGAGAAGGGTTGGCTTTGTTAGGTTCCAGGGTTACCCATCTGCATTCAAAGCGTGCACTTTGGTTGAAGGTGAGGGTGGCTTTGTGATCTTTGTCGGGCAGGATGCCAGACTTGACCAGGGCTTGAAACCCATTACAGATCCCAATCACCGGGCGTCCGCTCTCCACAAAGTCATGCAAGGTATCGTTGAACCAGGTTTGCATATCCAGAGCAAAGAGTTTCCCCGCGCCTAGGGCATCCCCGTAGGAAAAACCACCAGGCAGCGCCAAGAAGCCGTAAACTTTCCAATCAGATTTGCTTTCTTTCAGAATGCTAAGAGGTTTGATCTCCGGCTGTCCGCCAGCCAATTCGATGGCATAGGCCAGATCGCTATCTCGGTTGGTTCCAGGAGCGTGTAAGATCAGCGCCTTAATCATGCCTACTCCTCTTGTGTGGTAAAAGCAGCCACAAGCTTATCGACCGGAACTTGGAAAATATTTCTTGCCTGGTGGGTTACGGTGAAGGCGGGGGCTTCAGTTACTTTACCAATTTGCATGATGGGCAGGTCGGTGAAGTGGGTTTCGAATGCCTTTGCTTTTCCCGGGTTGATCGTAACCAATAAACAACCATTGGTCTCCGCGAATAAGGCGATCTTGACATTGGCATGTAGTTTGGTCAGGTCCAGATCAGCACCAAGGCGTCCGGCCAAGGCCATTTCGGCAGCAGAAACGGCTACCCCACCTTCACTGAGGTCGTGGGCGGCAGTGATCAGATTTGCATGAATGGCCTTATGGAGCGCGCGGTAAATTTCAGGCGCCGGTTCTGATAATTTAGGTGTTTTTCGCAATTCTTCAACGGGGCCAAAGTAATTGTTCTGCCAAATATCCGCTTCCTGATCCCGGGTGACCAATACAGCATGGCTGCCGCCCAGCGCGGGTTCCCATTCGCCAACCAGGTAGATGAGGTCTCCGGGGGACTTTAAGTCCATACTGACCGAGTTACGGATATCGGGCATAATCGAAATACTGGAGATGAGCAGGGTGCCTGGGATGGCCCGTCTCTTCCCATCATCCCCGATATACTCATTGTTCAATGAATCTTTGCCTGAGATAAAAGGGGTCTGGAAATGTATCGCGGTATCATGGCATCCCTGAGCGGCTCTGAGTAAGGAACCCATTGTTTCCGGCCGGTTGGGATCGCCCCAACAGAAATTGTCCAAGATTGCGGTTTGGCCGGGATCGCCGCCCACCGCCACCGCGTTGCGGATCGCCTCGTCGATTACGCTAACCGCCATATTATAGGCATCAATTTCGCCAATAAAGGGATTGATCCCATTGGCTAAGACAAAGCCCCGGTAGCCCTTGGTGTTGGTGGGTTTCATTACACAAGCGTCTGATGGTCCATCATGCGCAGGACCAACAAGCGGCTTGATTACTGTAGAGCCTCTAACCTCATGGTCATACCTTCGGATGACCGCTTCCTTAGAGGCAATATTCGGGTGTGAAAGCAGCGCCAGCAGGATGTCTGCTTCTGACTGCATGGTTGATTCATGTCCGGAGTTTATAAGGTCTTCAGAATCCACCGGGGAAATGTCCAGCGTGGCTTGCAGGTTGAGCCTGGGCACACCATGGTGTAGGAAGTCGTTATCCAGTTTTACAATCAGGTTTTCCCCAAAGGCGACTTCTAACTGACCGCTGGCTTGAAATTCGCCGATATCGCTGAGTTCAACCCAATATGTATCGCAGAGTCTTTGCAGGGCCGGCAAATTTTCGGGCGGCACAGCGAGAACCATGCGTTCCTGCGCCTCACTTAACCAGATTTCCCAGGGAACCAAGCCCGGGTATTTGAGGGGCACGGTTGCTAGATCAACCTTTACACCCAGGTTCTCACTCATCTCTCCCACTGCGCTGGATAATCCTCCCGCGCCGCAATCTGTGATGGCGTTATATAATTTCTCGTCCCGCGCCCTTTCAACGACTTCGATCACGCCTTTCTCAGTGATCGGATCCCCGATCTGTACAGAAGCGCCAGCCACTTCCCCGGTTTGAGCATCCATTGTCAGGCTGCTAAAGGTAGCCCCACGAATTCCATCCCGCCCAGTTTTCCCACCGATAATGATCACCCGGTCGCCTGGCTGGGGGTCACGCGGGTGAGAGTCTTTGGGGCCGATGCCTACACAGCCGCAGTAGACCAGCGGATTGGCGGTGTAACCTGGATGGTAGAGGATCGCGCCGTTTACTGTTGGCAAGCCTAGTTTGTTACCATAATCCTCAACTCCATGAACAACACCTTCTTTGATCCTGCCGGGGTGCAGAACACCCGCCGGAAGATCGTGTGCGGGTTGGTCCTGAGGGCCAAAACACAACACATTCGTATTGGCGACCGGCCGGTGGGAGACGCCCAAGATATCACGCACTACACCGCCGACACCGGTATTTGCCCCTCCAAAGGGTTCAATCGCCGAGGGGTGATTATGCGTTTCTACTTTAAAGGAGATATCGAACTCATCATCGAAAGCGATTATCCCGGCATTATCCACGAAAGCAGAGCGTACCCAAGCGGCAGATATAGTTCGTGTAGCAGCCTGAAGGTATGTTTTTATCAGACCGTCAATCTCGACGTTCTCAGCCTTTACCTGAATATTGGCTCTGAAGGTTTTGTGTACACAGTGTTCGGACCAGGTTTGGGCAATGGTTTCTAGTTCGGCATCGGTTGGCGCGCGGCCCAACGTCAGGAAATAATTTTGCACCGCCAACATCTCAGCAAGGTTAAGCGCCAAGCGTCTTTCCTGACTGATAGCAAGCAATTCTTCTTCATCGGCAGTGAGCAAAGCAATGATTTCGGCCTTGGTGGCGCCTTCCACTGGATGGAGGAATTCAGGCCAAATCTCACCAGTGGTATATTGCTGGATGGTGGCGTTGACGAGCAAGGCTTGGGCAATCTGATTGATTTCGGTTTCATCGAGACAGCTATTAAATTCATAGCGCGTACCGGTAGTTACCGCATGTAATTTTTCGATCCCCTGGCGGTGGGCGGCTTTGATCAATTCTGTGGCAATATTATCGGTTACACCAGGGCGCAGCGTGACTTCGATGAAGGATGTGTTTTGGCCTTTGGCAGCTTTCCCATGTTTTGCCGCATTCAACTGCATCCAGCTATAGCACTCGGTTACGGGGTCGCAGATCAGTTTTTCAGCGATATTCTTGACATCTCCCGCGGTAAGTTGGCCCTCTAAAAAATAAAGATCGAGAACTTTGGGGAGCGCTTCTGATTTGTATCCGAGTTCTATGAGTTGGTTTTGGAGTTTGCGGCCACGATAGGCCAGAGAAGACTCTACAACAATCCTGTAGCTGGGGGTGTCAGTTTTGCGAGATAATTGTCTATACAACACTCGGGGGATTATACTAGAAAAAGATGGGATCGGAGAAAATTTTAAGGGAAAGAAAAAAACTATGAAGACTAAAGTCTAAAAAATACCCACACAGAAAAAGGGGAAACCACCAGGAGTGATCCCACTCCATAATCACCTGGGATCTATCCCTCTAATTCGAAGTTATCAGAAATTTTGTCCCTCCTGTATGTGTGGGTGTCTATCTCGTCTATCTTTTATGTTTCCAGGCTATTGGCAGCAGGTAACTAGTTTGGAAGGGCGATTCGGTATATAACAGTGTTTGCCATGGAAGTACTGCCTGTAATACCAAAAAGAACTTAACTTGAAGCATCAGATATGGTTGATCTGGAGATATGGATCAGGTTTACCCTGCGGCCGATAGTCGTATAACGATCATACTCCCTTCCCCCAGTTCACTCTCAATGGCGATTTCCCCGCCCATGCCCTCAATCAAGGCTTTGGCAATCGGCAAGCCCAGGCCAAAACCCGGTGTGATCGAATGCTCATCGCCGCGGTAGAAGCGATCGAAGACGTGCTCCAGCGTATCGGGAGCAATGCCCTCTCCCTGGTCTTGCACGCGCACTTCAACTCGCTTGTCGACCTGATTCGCCGCTACGGAGATGTCACCGTCAGAATGCTTGAGGGCATTGTCCAGCAAGATCAACATGACCTGCTTGAACGCGTCACGATCGCCCAGGATCGTGTAATCGGTGGCAATCTCCAGATTGATTTGCCGTCTGGCATCGAGTTGGTGGGCCTGGCGAATAGTTTCCTCGAGTACGGGTTGGATGGCAAGTAGCTGTTTTTCCAGGCTACGTCCAGCATCGGCGCGCGCCAGCAGCAGCAGATCATTGACCAAGCGGATCAGGCGGTCACTCTCATCGACCATATCCACCAGGATGTCGGCCTGCTCTTCCGGCGGGGTCGGCGGATCGCGTCGTAACAGCCCCAGGTTGCCGCGCAAGGTGGTAAGCGGTGTGCGCAGTTCATG
>JBNKDB010000554.1:0-4201 GCA_050288045.1 Anaerolineales bacterium
GTCTGGATCGCCGGTGTATGTGGCGGCCTGGGCAGGTATCTGGGGATCGATCCCACAATCGTCCGCTTGTTCTTTGTGTTGCTTTTCTTTGCCGGTGGCAGCGGATTGTTGATCTATTTGCTAATGATGCTGCTTATGCCGCGTGCCCCGGAAGGCGAGGAACTCCCGCAAGCCGTGGTGCCGCTGGGTGAAAACCCGCAGGCAGCCCTGATCGTCGGCGTTGTGCTGATTATCTTTGGGGCCTTCTTCTTCCTTGGCAACCTCAATATCCAATGGTTGCATTGGATGCGGATGGGTAATTTGTGGCCGCTGCTGCTGGTTATCGCCGGTGGCGTTTTGCTCTGGCAAAGCACGCATAAGGAGGCCTAAGATGGAATATGAACGCAGGGGAAGCATCGTCTTCCCGGTACTGTTGGTCGGGTTGGGAATCGTTTTCTTGCTCAACAACCTGGGGCAGTTGAGTTGGGATGTATGGCTGGTGATCGGCCGAATGTGGCCGATCCTGCTGATCGCCATTGGTGTGGACGTGCTGCTTGGCAGACGCTCTTCATTGGGCGCGGTGCTGTCGCTGGTTATTATTCTGGCGTTGTTTGCTGGTGGGGTGTGGTTTTTCTACAACACCACGCCGCGGTCAAACGATTACCATACCGAATCCGTTAGCCAACCTTTGGAAGATGCCGAAGAGGCGGAAGTCGTTATCGGTTTCAGCGTGGGAAAGTTCAACCTGGACGCGACCAGTGACACGCGTGATCTGTTGAGCGGCTCGGTCGATCTTTACCCGGGCGAAGACCTGACCGAGAATTACCGTATGGTAGGTGACAAAGCCTATTACCGGTTGGGTAGTAATTACGACGGCAACCCGTCTTTCTGGTTCTACCCGCCGGTTGGCCCGAATACGCGTAGCTGGGATCTGCTCTTGAACAGCAATGTGCCAACTATGTTAGTGGTCGACTCTGGGGTGGGCGAAGGCAATCTGGATTTGCGCGGTATGCTGTTGGAAGGTGTTGACATCGATGGCGGCGTAGGTGAGATCACGCTGTATTTACCGGCTGAAGGTGACTTCGATGTCGATATTTCCGGCGGTGTTGGCGAAGTGACCGTATTCGTTGCTGCTGATGCCCCGGTGCGCGTCACAGTAGATGGCGGGTTGGGCAATACCAGTATCGACGGTGATTTCTCGCGGCGTGGAGATGCCTACGTATCCGAAACCTACGAAGCAGGTGGAGATGTGATCGACCTGAATATCGATGGCGGCGTTGGCAGCGTATCCGTGCGGACGATTGAGTAATCAAGAATTAATATAATACTTAATCGACAGTGATATAAATAAGGTGTCCGGCAAATTTACGTGCCGGGCACCTTGGACTGACCAGTAAGAAAATATAAGAGGACTATATGCGGATAGGAATGTTGGCTGATACATATAAGCCGCATATCAGTGGGGTAACCAATCACATTTCATTGAACAAGCAATTTATGCAGGCTGCCGGACACGATGTATTTGTCTTTACTTTTGGGGACCTGGAATATATCGAAGAAGAAGAAAATGTGATCCGGTCGGTAGGATTGCCGCTTGTTGATACCGGTTTCTACGTGAACCTGGCGTACAACAAGCAGGCACGCGATATCCTGAAAACGATGGATGTTTTGCACGTTCACCATCCTTTCGTCAGTGGGCCATTGGCCCAGCGTTACGGGCGCTTGTACGGTATCCCGGTTATTTTTACCAATCACACGCGCTACGATCTGTATTACCAGGCTTACTTGCCGCATTTTCCGGAAGAATTGGGCGAGAATCTCTTGCATACATATATGCCGCGCTTTTGTGAGCGTTGCGAGATGGTGATCGCTCCGTCGGCCGGGATGCGGGAAGTGCTCAGAACCTTTGGCGTCGAGACGCCGGTCGAAGTGGTACCCAATGGCGTCGACATTCGCCCATTCCAGGATTGTACTCGCAAGATCGACCGGGCGCAGTTTGGCTTCGATGCGGCGGACATTGTGTTGATCTTCGTTGGCCGGATGGCACCGGAAAAGAATCTGAAATTCCTGTTGCAAGCCTTTGCCGGTGTGTATGAAGCTTACCCAAAGGCGCGACTGCTCCTGGTTGGGGGCGGACCGGATTTAGAAAAACATCGAGATTGGGCAAAAGGGGTGGGATTGGAAACGGCCGTGCATTTTGCCGGAATCATCCCTTACGCAGACATCCCGGCCTATATGCATATGGCGGACGTGTTCGTGACGGCATCGGTCACGGAGGTGCATCCACTCACATTGATCGAGGCTATGGCGGCCGGGTTGCCGGTGTTGGGCATCGCTTCTCCCGGTGTGGGTGATATTGTAGAAGATGGTGTGAACGGCTTCCTGTCGCCAAATGACCTGGCTGCGTTCACCGCCAAATTGGCGCGTCTGGTTTCCGAGCACGAATTACGGGAAGAACTTTCCCAGGGTGCATCTGAAAGTGCCCAGGTGTATGCCATCGAGCGCACCAGCAAAATCTTGCTGGAAAAATATCGATCCGTTTGTGAGGAAAATGAGAAAGAAGGCAGCAAGCTACGCGCTGGTTTCGATCAAATCTTAGATATAATCACTAAATGAGCAGACGGCAAAATCTGGGGCGCTGGGGTGAGGGGGTGGCGGCGGAATATTTGCAGGGCAAGGGCTACGATATCGTAGCCCGCAACCTGCGTAACCCATATGGCGAGATCGATTTGCTGGCGCGGCAGGGGGAAGTTCTGGTCTTTGTGGAAGTCAAGACGCGTAGTTCTCGTCAGTTTGGCTATCCTGAAGAAGCGGTGGATGCAGCCAAGCTCGAGCACATCATTGCTGCCGCGGAAGATTATTTACAGCAAGAATCCGATGCTGCCGTGGATTGGCGGGTTGACGTAATCGCCATCCGCGAATTACAATCGGGACAATCTCCAGAGATCGTTCATTTTGAGAATGTCATTGCCTAGCCAACGCCCCCCATTGCTCGTTATTCTTGGCCCGACCGCGGTTGGGAAAACATCGCTTTCAATTGAGCTTGCCGAAAAAGTGGGTGGGGAGATTGTTTCGGTCGATTCGCGTTATTTCTACCGTGGCATGGATATCGGCACGGCCAAGCCGACAATCGAGGAGCGCACCCGTGTGGCGCACCATCTGATCGACGTGGCCGACCCGGACGAAACCTGGAGCCTGGCGGTTTTCCAGGAAGCTGCGCAGCAGGCGATTGCAGATATTCACGCACGCGGCCGCTTGCCGATGCTGGTTGGCGGCACCGGGCAATATATCCGAGCAATCACCGAAGGCTGGCAAATTCCCAAACAGGAACCCGACCACCGCCTGCGTAATGCCTTGGAAAATTGGGCGGAAGAGATTGGGCACGAAGGGTTGTACCAGCGCTTGCAAGTCGTCGACCCCGAGGCTGCCGAGAAGATCGACAGCCGCAACATGCGACGCACGGTGCGCGCTTTAGAAGTGATCTTGAATACCGGGCGACGCTTTTCCGAGCAGCGCCAGCGCCGCCCATCGCCGTATAACTTGCTTCAAGTTGGCCTGACGCGCCCACGCTCAGAACTTTACGAACGCATCGATGCTCGTATTGAAGCCATGCTGCAAACCGGTTTTATGGATGAGGTGCGTGATTTGCTGGAGGCAGGTTACCCGCCGGATTTACCGGCGTTCTCAGCAATTGGTTACAGTCAGATGATCCAGGTGATCCAGCAGGAGATTTCATTGGATGAGGCTGAGATGTTAATGAAGCGCCTGACGCGCCAGTTCGTGCGGCGGCAGGCGAACTGGTTCAAACCTGATGACCCGGATATTCACTGGTTCTCGGTTGAGGCGGGGGTTGTGGATGAGATTGAAGCGTTAGTACGAGCTTATTACGACTTGGGGAAATCGATAGAATAATTCTTTTTAGTCTTGATCAGGCAATCAGGCCGGAAATGTAGTGGATTGCCAGATAGCACAGGGTAGAAATCAAACCCGCAGTTGGGATGGTCAGCCCCCAGGCGATCAACATGTCTTTACCAACCTGCCAGCGCACTTTCTTGATGCTTTCTGCCGCGCCGGTGCCCATAATGGTGGTGCTCATTACCTGTGTAGTGCTGACCGGGCCGCCAAGTAAAGCTGCCCCCAGGATAACGCTGGCTCCGGCGATTTGGGAGGCAAAGCCGTGTACCGGCCGGACTTTGATGATACGCCCACCGAGGGTCTTGAT
>JBNKDB010000555.1:0-4231 GCA_050288045.1 Anaerolineales bacterium
ACCTTCTAGATATTGAACTCAATGCTCATGGTTTCTGTGAGACGGATAAATTTACACCGCTCCAAACCAGTCGCCCGGGCGTGTTTGTGTGCGGGGCGTTCTCCTCACCCAAAGAAATTGTCGAAACCATCCTTGATGCCAGCGGGGCTGCCGCTGAAGTCATGCGTCTGCTGAACAACCAACTGGGAACTTACGAATATACACGTGAGTGGCCCTTCCTGACAACCAACAACCTTCCTCCTGAACGTGACGTGTCACGGGAGCTAGCGCGGGTTGGCGTATTTGCCTGCCCTTGCGCCGGGACGATGGGTGAGATCATCGATTATCAGAGTTTTATTACACAAGTTACCGAATGGCCTGGCGTTGTAGCGGCCGAGATTATCGACCTGGCCTGTTTCCCGGAGGGTATAGAGAAAATCAAGGAGAAGATTCAGGAAAGGGAATTAAATAGGGTGATGATTGCGGCCTGTAGCAATCGCACCCACGATTCGCATTTCCAGCGCGCGGTCAGAATGGTTGGGCTAAATCCTTACTTACTGGAAGTCGTCAACCTGCGCGAGCAATGCACGCGCGTGCATCAGTGGGAACCCGAACTAGCCCAGAAGAAAGCGCTCGAACTCATTCGTTTGGCAGTAGGTCGCTTATTGGAAGCCCAACCGATTCATAAAGAAAGACACCGCACCGAACCGACCGCACTCGTGATCGGCGGTGGGGTGGCCGGAATGACCACGGCGTTGACCATCGCCGATAGTGGTTATAACGTGCACCTGGTCGAGCGCTCAGAAACGTTGGGCGGTAACCTTAACAACCTCTACTACGTGGCTGAAGGTTACAATCCCCAGAGGCTGCGCCGCGACCTGGTCAACCGGGTGCGCGCCCACCAACTGATCAATATCTATACACACACGGTGGTTGCCAGACACTGGGGGCACGTGGGTGATTTCCATGCCGAATTACATACATCCTTGCCTAATAAGAGCAGTGAATCCTATCAGATTGACCATGGCGTGACAATCGTCGCCACCGGAGCGTACGAAACCCAGGAACACCCCTATTTATACTTTCCACAAGTGATCACCCAGCGCGAGTTGGAAAAGAAGATCGTCCACAACCCGGAAGAAATCGCCAAGCTCAATACCTTTGTGATGGTGCAATGTATGTCACCAGAGGGTGCCGCCAATTACTGCTCGCGCGTTTGTTGCACGAATACGATGAAGAATGCCATCCGGCTCAAGTTGTTCAAACCCGATAGCCAGGTATTTGTGCTGTATAAAAACATTCTCACTTATGGATTCCGGGAACAATATTACACCGAAGCCCTCAAGAAGGGCGTGATCTTCGTGCGTTACACCGATGAAGAACCGCCTAAGGTTATCTACAACGAAAATTTTGATTGTGTCGAGGTAAGGGTAAAAGACCTGGCTTTGGATAAGGAATTGCGCATAGCCGCAGATTTGGTGACGCTAAGCATGTCTATCGCCCCGGCTGAAGGCACCCAGAAGCTGGCGGAAATGCTGCGCGTGCCGCTTTCCAATGAAGGCTTTTTTGAAGAAGCCCAAATGAAACTGCGCCCCATGGATTTCATGCGCGATGGTATTTTCCTGGCGGGTATGGCGCACTATCCCAAATTCATTGAGGAGAGTATTAGCCACGCCCAGGCCGCCGCGGCGCGTGCCCTTACCCTGCTTTCTCAGGAAAACCTGTACCTTGGAGGCGTGGTGGCTTACGTAGACCCTGAAAAATGTGTCGGCTGCCTGACCTGTACACGCACCTGCCCATTCAGCATTCCGCAGGTGTATTACAAAACCCAGGTGGAGGGCGCCGGTCAAATCGGTGAAGCAATATTTGAAAAATTCTCCATAGTGCCTTCTCGTCACGATTACGATCAGATTGGGGTAGGCGGTCTGGGTGGGGCGGCTTTCATCGACCCGACCCAATGCCAGGGTTGTGGGACCTGCACGGCCGAATGTCCGGCTAATGCCATCCAACTGCTCAATTACACCGACGCCCAGATCTTGCTGCGCTCGATCAATGGGTTAGGAAGCTGGCAGAACACGTTGAATCCAGAGGTGGTGCAATGAGTGGATTGCGAACGGAAAAACCGAAGATTTTTCGCAAGCAAATCGCGGAGCGATTTGCCAAAGATCTACAAGCATTCGAGCCTGAGATCACCGCCTTCTTCTGCGTTTACTGCGGCTACATGGCCGCCGATACGGCCGGCGCGCTGCATATCCAATACCCGGCCAACGTTAAATTCGTGCGCCTGCCTTGCACCGGCAAAACCGATGTGCGCTACATCTTAGAGGCCTTCGAACAAGGTGCAGATGGTGTGTATGTGGTCGCCTGCCCGATTGGCAACTGCCATCACATCCACGGCAACGAACGCGGCCGCGCCCGGGTCGCGCGCGCCAAACGCATCCTCGACGAGATTGGCATCGGTGGTGAACGCCTGGATATGTTCTTCATGTCCGGCAGCCAGGGACACAGATTTGCGATGGCCGCCCAGACCATGACGGAGCGCATCAGCGAGCTGGGGCCAAACCCGCTAAAACTTGCCAACATTAGCTTAGAAACTGTCTCGGAACCTGACTTAGATGAAGAACCGGGCTACCGCGGCCGAAAGTAATGTTTCCGGATTTGGAATTGAAAGGATAGGGAAGTGGTTGAAACCACCAAACAACCAGTAGGTGCAGCGCTTGTCGTCGGTGGTGGGATTGCCGGGATGCAGTCCTCGCTCGATCTGGCCGAGCAGGGTTTCAAGGTCTATCTGGTCGAAACCAAATCAGCCATTGGTGGCAAGATGGCGCAGCTCGATAAGACTTTCCCGACCAATGATTGCGCCATGTGCACCATTTCCCCGAAACTGGTTGAAGTCGGTCGGCATCCAAACATCGAGATCCTGACAAATACCGAAGTGGTGGATATCCGTGGCCAGGCTGGAGACTTCTCTGCGCGCCTCAACCGGCGCCCGCGCTACATTGACCCGAACAAATGCGTGGCTTGTAATGACTGTGTGGAAGTTTGCCCAGTGGTTGTTCCCGATGAATTCAACGAAGGCATCGCCCAACGCCGGGCGATCTATAAATTGTATCCTCAGGCTGTTCCCAATGCCTACGCGATTGAAAAAGCCGGGATTGCGCCCTGCCGGGACGCCTGTCCTGCCGGACAGCGTGCTCAAGGTTATATTGCCCTAATCCGCGAAGGCCGCTACGAAGATGCCCTGCGCGTCATCAAAATGGACAACCCGTTCCCCGGCATTTGCGGGCGCATCTGCAACCATCGCTGTGAGAATGCCTGCAACCGTGGCCTGGTGGATGAACCGATCAACATCCGGGCACTGAAGCGTTTCGTCACTGATAAGGTCTATGGCCAACCGCGCGAAAGCCTGGAACCCGCCGAACGCAAATATCCCCAGCGGATAGCCGTGATTGGCTCAGGTCCGTGTGGACTTACGGCGGCCAAAGACCTGGCCCTGAAAGGCTACGTCGTATCCGTGTTTGAAGCCATGCCGGTTGCCGGTGGTATGCTGCGGCTGGGCGTACCTGAATACCGATTGCCCACGAATATCGTTGAACGTGAGGTACAAGATATCGTCGACCTGGGTGTCGACCTACAACTCAACCAACGCGTCGATGACCTGGATGCCTTGTTTGAGGAAGGTTTCCACGCCGTATTAATCGCGGTCGGCGCCCATGAAGGTATTCGCTTACCCATCCCCGGTTCCAAGCTGGATGGGGTGATGATCAACACGCACTTCCTGCGTGATGTCCGCCTGGGCAAGTACGAAGATAACGGCAGCGACGTTGCTTCACTCGGCGAACGCGTGCTGGTATTGGGCGGTGGCAACGTTGCCATTGACTGTGCCCGTACCGCAGTGCGCATGGGCAAGGAAGTCCATCTGGCCTGCCTGGAAGGTTACGACAATATGCCCTCCCACCGTTGGGAGATCGAGGCTGCCGAAGCGGAAGGTGTGCACATTCACGCCGGGCGCACCTTTGAACAGATCGTCGGCGATGAAAACGGCCATGTGCGTGGGGTGGAGTGCATGAGGGTTGCCTCGTTTTCATTCGATGAAAACGGCCGCTTGCACGTTGAGAAAATTCCCGACACGAACCACATCATCCCTTGTGATACGGTGATCTTTTCCGTTGGCCAGCGCGCTGGTTTGGCCTTCATCCCGGATGATGCCGGGGTAGGTATCACCCATAAGCAGACTATCGCCGTTAATCCC
>JBNKDB010000556.1:0-8079 GCA_050288045.1 Anaerolineales bacterium
AGGAGACTCAAAAGAAATAAAATTGACTTACGCATTTTTCTTCTCCATCTAGATTATTTTGAATAAATGTTACTATATGGGACGTGGAGAAAACTCCACACATCTATGCAGAACTTCCTTCCTCTTATCACGGTTGAAGCGAAGTTCTGCTTTTCCGCACTATCGTCTATTCAACCACCTCCTTTCGTCTTCTACAGTAAAGTTATCAATGCGACTAGTTTTTACTGTGCAAGTCTGCGTGGCTCCGCTTTTTTTGCCGGAGCCTGACAAGAATTGCGTACGACTAACTTGGTTGGCATTTTAAAAACCTGTACATCGAGCGGGTCATTATTAATCAGCTTGATTAGCATTTGAGTAGCAACATACCCCATTTGCGAAAGACCCTGGTCAATGGTAGTGAGATCGAAATATTTGGCTTCGGTGATGTTGTCAAATCCGATCACGGAGAGATCGTCGGGAATCGATATTCCCAGTTCATCCGCAGCCTGAAATACGCCGATCGCCGTCTGATCGTTGGAAGCGAAGATTGCGGTTGGCGGGTCATTCATGGTAAGCAATTGCAACGCCCGTTCATAACCGATTTCTGTAGAGAAATCCCCAGGGACAATCAAATCTTCATCCACATCGACTCTAGCGTGGAAAAGCGCATCCCGATACCCCTTCAGGCGGCGGGCCGCACTGCCAATCTCAGAACGGCCACAGATAAAGGCAATCCGTCTATGCCCCAGCCCCAACAGGTAATCCATCGCCTCCAAGGCACCCTGGTAATTGGTTCCCTGAACAGATGTGTAGTTTGGATTAATCAAGTGGGGATCGACAGCAACGATTGGAGCTTCTGTAATGAATTCGGCGGCAGCAGAAGCAACAATGATCACGCCATCGGTAAGCGAATTATTCAGCAAGGACACATAATGTTGCTCTCGCGTGATCGTGCCGGCTTTGCGAATTTGTCCGGTGGTATACAGCAACAAATCGAAACTGGATTCGGCAATCGCCTGGTTGATGCCTTTCATGATTTCAATGGAATAGGGGAAACCAATATCGGGGACAACCA
The DNA here is from genome assembly GCA_050288045.1 of Anaerolineales bacterium. Classification (GTDB taxonomy): domain Bacteria; phylum Chloroflexota; class Anaerolineae; order Anaerolineales; family UBA11579; genus JAFGRA01. The sequence goes on from JBNKDB010000556.1 coordinate 1,055, forward strand.
GCCCGATCAAATTCTTCTTGTGACTACGCATGCTACGAGCAGCCAGATTGGATGTGTAACCCAGATCATCAATGATAGAGAGGATATGTTCTCTAGTATCATTGGCAACATCCGCCCTTTCATTCAATACACGCGAGACGGTGGAGACAGAAACTCCTGCCGCTTTAGCAACATCTTGTATCGTTACTGGAGATTTTTTTATTGCCATATTGGCTCAAGTATATATTTTTGATGTAATTGGAGATGTTCCCGGTATCGTTCCCGGTATCGTTACCATTGAAACATATTTTTATGTTAAAGTCAAGTTAACGCCGCTATCTGGAAACGATTTTTTCTTTTTTAAAGCCGCATGCCATACCCCCACCCCAAAAGAAAGTTACCCCGCAGGTGGATAACTTGGCTCCAAGGCATTGATGATATTGGTCAAACAGTGCAGTGTTTCGGAGGTCGACATGCCTGCCTGCCGCCAGACGAAAACGCCGCTGCCATGCTGGATGATTGCATCACCAAAATAATTGGTAGCAGTTAACAAAACTACGGGCACATTTGCCATCATCGGGTCGGCTTGCATTTGATGGATCATCTCGATCCCATCGACTTCCGGCATGATCAAATCCAACAGCAGCAGATCGGGCTGAAAGTCACGCAGCGCGGCCAGGCCTTCTTCACCATCGAACGCAAACTGGGTTTCAAGTTCTTTCTCTGCGGTTTGCAAGATACGGCTGACCAGGTTACAGAAGCCGCGGTCATCATCAACGATCAGGACTTTCTTGACAGTCTCCAATTCATCCACGATGGCCAGCAACTGTTCCGGCTTGATTGGCTTGGTGATCACATGACTGATCCCCAGGTCAGCCGACAACCAGAATTGGCTGGGCAGGGAATACTTGATGACGGGAATATGTCCCCCGTCCAGCGTGTCGATGGTGCCGGTTTTACTCGGAACGGAGTTCTTCAAAATCGCCCTGGGGTGATATTCATTGACCACCGCATCAAGATCATCCTGCTCCAGCAATGGCACAACCTGCACGGTTTCCAGATGGTTCTGCACCAACGACGTGACCTGTGGATCGGGATCGACCAACAGCACGGTCGGTTTCTCTTTCGGAATATCGCGCTCGATGCGGCGATAAACGCTGGATGGGATCTCAAAGCTGATCCCACTTGGTATTGGCAACGAAAAGGAGAATACTGAACCAATTCCAATATTGCTGTCCACCCAAATCCGGCCGCGGTGGGCTTCCACGAAACGTTTACAGATCGCCAGGCCCAGCCCGGTGCCCTGGTGGCTGCGGCGGGTAGAATAATCGATCTGATAGAACTCGTCGAAGATGTGATCCAGTTTATCTTCCGGGATGCCTGCCCCGGTATCACGCACGCTGACGACCACTTCACGGTGCACCTGGCTGACCGTGATCTTGACGATCCCCTCATCAGTGAAACGTTGGGCATTGTTCAACAAGTTGAGCAACACCTGGCGGATACGCGTGCGGTCGATCTCCAGATCGGGCAAGTTCGCTTCGATATCCAGCACCAGGTTGACGTCCTTCGCCCGGAACAGATCCGCGGCGATCTCGGCCACAGCCTGTACCAGTTCGGTGATCGAAGTGGTTTCTTTGTTCAAGGTAAATTCAGGGATGTCGAAGCGCGAGAGATCCAGGATATCGTCAATCATTTCCATTAGGTGGCGGCTGTTGCGGTAGATATGATACACATCACGCTGCAAGGAAACGGGCCAGGCATGGTCGCCATATACCTCTGGGGAAAGATACATGATCTCGCTGAACCCCAGGATCAGGCTGAGGGGCGTGCGCAGTTCGTGGCTGATATTGGCCGCGAAACGCTCCTTGGTCTGGCGAGCCTCATCGGCTTGTTGGCGCGCAAGGTAGAGTTGCTGTTGGGTCTTTTTCTGAAGCTCATAGGAAAGTTCGAGCGACTTCAAAGTCTGATTCAGCTCGCCCTGGCGATCGCGCGCCAGATGCAGCAGTTCATCCGCCCGCCGCTGGGACGTCCAGGCCCAATCCAGCGCCGTAAAAAGCACACGCTGTACTGACCAGGCGATCAAAATTCCGGCCAGCAAGCTTACGAACAAAACCAGGTAAGGATAACCGTACCCGAATTTATTATCCAGGATGAAGAATTCAACCAGGAACACCGAGCCGATAATGAACTGGCTGCGGTTGACCAACAAAGAATACAGGATCAACAGCGGCAAAGGCAGGAATGGCAGCCAGGCCTGCTGATAATAAAGGAAAGACAGCCCCAATACGCTTGCCGTTCCCCAAACCAACAAATAGCGCGCCAACCGGGTATGCTTTTCCAGCAGGCTGCGAACGGACAGGCTCACCACCAGTAACAATCCCCACAAATAGAGCTTCGTGGTCGGGAAGTTGACGTCGGCAAAGTCGATCCACATGAAGAAAACGCTGGCAACCAGCAGGATAGATGAAAGCTGCGCAGTCAATTGACTGCGCAATTCTTCCAGGTTCTCTTTGATACCTTCGTAAGTCGGTGTATTTGACATCATACGATTCCTAGGTTTTGCAGAACAGAGAGCAAGTTTTCCTGCCGGATAGGCTTAGACATGACCTGCTCCGCGCCCAGGGATAAAGCCAGTTCCGGATCATTGAACACCGAACAAATCACTACCGGGATTTGCCGGGTGCTTTCATTGTTCTGCAAGGTTTGGAGCACTTCCCAACCATCCACACCGGGCATCATCACGTCCAGGAAGATCACATCTGGCTTGGCCGTCTTGGCCTGCCGAATGCCCTCGCCGCTGTCGGTTGCGCCGATCACCTGACATTCCACACCTACCAGGAAGCGTTTGAACAGGTCGATAATGCCTTCATTATCATCGATCACCAGGATGCTGGCTTTCTGGGAAGAAATTTGCACGGCGACGTGATGTAACGCATCTTCCGCATATTCCTCAATTATCCAACCCAATTTCGAGGTCAGCGTTTTCGTAGCCTGATCGAGGATCACCGAATCGCCTTCCGGGCGGTCCTTATCGAACGAGAGGATCAGGTGCAGTTTACCTGCTTTCTCTTCAACCGTGATCCACAACTCGCAGCCGTGGATCGATTGCAAGGTATGGCTGATCACACTGGTAATGATCTGCTGGGCTACGACCGAATCAGAATAGAAAAACGCCGCCGATTGTGCCTCAGAAAAAGCTACCTCGACGGAACGCATTTCGGCCAATGAACCCACCGCCTTCAGGCTTTGCAGCACCAACGAGTTGATATTCACCCGGCTCAGCTTGGGTGAAAAGGACGGCATTTCGATTTCTTCATTATTGGTGACTTCGTGCGTTTCGTCCCCATGCGAGCTGTGGATTTCCTCCCACAGCAGCATGGCAATACGCTCTTCCCCTTTGCGTAGATCGCGGTAGGCCTGTCGTGGGGAGATGCCCAATTTATTGGCAGTTTGCTGCACCGTCATGCCTTCAACGTAGCGCAGATGCAGCAGGTTATACAGGCGCGCCTGGGGAGAGCGGAAATTCACGCTCACACCGGGGCTTAAGTATTCGAGCAGTTCCAATATCTTGCGGCGCAGAGTCTGGCCTTGCAGCCGGTTGGCAGATGCAGCTTCCGCATTGATAAACGCAGCCAGCGCGTGCCGTTGTAGATAAGGGATGTCATACAAATTTTCCAGGACATCCTTGACCTGTTCGATAAAATCATCGGGGATATTGTTCTGCTGATCGTCAGGAGCTATCAAGAGGTGTTCCTTCCTCAAACACGTCGAATGCACGTGCCGGTGTTGTCATGTATAAATTCTACTGGAAAAACCTACCCGCCACAACATGACAATCAAGGGGATGTGTCATACCATTGTCACGATTATGGCAAAAAAGCCGTCCCCTTTATAGGAATTATTTAATATAATGTTAACACTAATTAGGGGAATTGCCATATACGTTCATACAATGATTATTTGATTAAGAAAAGGAGGCCGAGGCTCAAAAAACAACGATGGTTTACCCCACTCAACATTTCTAGTTAGGAGATTAAGGAGAAAAAATGAAGAAGTTATACTCACTATTTACGCTTTTGCTTGTCTTCGCATTCGTTCTGAGTGCATGTGGACCAGCAGCAACCCCAGAATCTGAAGAGCAAATGGAAGAAGTACCTGCTCCTGCTGAAGAAGAACAAGCTCCGGCAGCAGAAGAGGCCGAAGCCCCAGCGGAAGAGGAAGCTGAAGCCCCCATGGAAGAAGAAGCCATGACCAATGAAGTCGAGGTCTTCTCCTGGTGGACCGGTGGTGGTGAAGCCGCTGGCCTCGAAGCCATGATCGAAGTTTTCAATACTGAATATCCCGACATTGAATTCATCAACGCTGCCGTAGCCGGTGGCGCTGGCACGAACGCACGCGCCGTGCTCGCAACTCGTTTGCAGGCTGGTGAATCCCCCGATAGTTGGCAGGGGCACGCTGGCCAGGAACTTATCGGTACGTACGTTGCCGCTGGACAGATCCAACCACTCAATGCCCTGTACGAAGAAGAGGGTTGGCTGGACGTCATGCCCGAGACCTTGATCCCCTTGATCTCGGACAACGGCAACATCTACTCCGTCCCGGTGAACATCCACCGCGCTAACGTGTTGTGGTACAACCCCGCCGTGCTCGAGAGCGCCGGCGTTGAAGTTCCCGCCACCATGGATGAATTCATTGCCGCTTTGGAAGCCCTGAAAGCCGCCGGTGTGGAAACCCCGTTGGCACTGGGCGAGCAATGGACCGCCTTGCACCTCTTCGAGACCGTGCTGCTTGGTTCGATGACCCCCGAAGAATACAACGCACTTTGGGACGGCAGCGGTGACTGGGGCAGCGAATCCGTGACCCAGGCGCTCGAAAACTACAAGACCATCTTGAGCTACACCAACAGTGATGCTACCTCTCTGACCTGGCAGGACGCCTCCGTCCTGGTTGTCGATGGCCAAGCTGCCTTCAACGTGATGGGTGACTGGGCTGAAGGTTACTTCCGCGAACTGGGCAAGGAACCCATGGTCGATTACGGCTGGGCACCTGTTCCTGGTTCGGGTGGTACCTTCCAGTTCCTCTCCGACAGCTTCGTGCTTTCCGCCAACGCCCCGCACCCCGAAGCCACGCTCGCATGGCTGAAAGTCTGCGGTTCCAAGGAAGGGCAAGATGCTTTCAACCCCGTCAAGGGTTCCATCCCCGCCCGCAGCGATGGCGACCGCTCACTCTACGGCGTCTACCTGCAATCCGCGATGGATGACTGGGCCTCCGACACCGTGGTCGGTAGCCTGACCCACGGCGTAGTTGCCAATGACTCCTGGAAGACCGAAATCGACACCGCACTTGGCCTGTTCCTCGGAACGCAAGATGTGGAATCCTTCCAAGCTGGCCTGGTCACCGCTTGCCAGGCTTATGGTCCTTGCAGCGAATAATATTTGGTTATAATTATTTCAGGGATGGGCATAGCCCATCCCTGAAATATGTTTTCATCGGCTTATCCTGGAGATTCCATGCGTAAAGATAAAGATAAAATCATAGCCGTTTTAATGATCTGCCCTTCCATAGTCGCGGTTCTGATTTTCGTCTACGGGTTTATTGGCTGGTCGGTACGTGTATCTTTGAGTAACTGGCAGGGATTACTTCCAAACTACGAGTGGATTGGTTTTGAAAATTACATTAAACTGCTGACCACCGACCAACGCTTCAAGATCGATATTCGCAATACGGTTTTATTTACGGTGCTGTTCGTGGTCGTCGCATTACTGGTTGGTCTGATCCTGGCGATCTTATTGGATCAAAACATCAAGGGTGAGGCATTTTTCCGTAATTTATATTTATTCCCAATGGCAATTTCGTTCATTGTAGCCGGTGTCGTCTGGCGCTGGCTGATGAACCCGGCACAAGGCGAGCGCATCAGCGGCCTGAACTTACTGTTCGATTCGCTCGGCCTCGATTTTCTAGTCAACAAATGGTACACCACCCCAAATTGGGGAATTGCATTTATTGCCATCCCGGCCGTCTGGCAAATGTCCGGCTACGTGATGGCGCTCTATCTGAGCGGGCTGCGCTCCATCCCCACCCAGTTGCGCGAAGCCGCCATGGTGGACGGTGCCAACGAAGTAGAGATTTACCGTTATATCATCATGCCCCTCATGCGCCCGATCACATTGAGCGCCATGATTATCCTGGGGCACATTTCCCTGAAAGTATTCGACCTGATCATTGCTACTGCTGGCAAGCAGATTGCCCTGGATGTACCGGCTATTTATATGTGGCAAACCACGTTCGATGGCTATTTCTTCAGCCGCGGTGCAGCCATCGGTATCCTATTGCTGCTCAGTGTCACTGTATTGGTCGTTCCATACCTGCGTTATAGTCTCAAATCGGAGGCCCAAGTATGACCCCCAAAAGAACTTTCCTGCAAAATTGGGTCTACCTGCCTCTGATTTTCGCAGCATTGTTTTACCTGCTGCCCATCTATCTGATGCTGGTTACCGGCTTCAAGGCCTTCGAAGAAGTTAGCTTGCAAACCATGTGGACGCTGCCGAAAGGCTTCGCCATAGAGAACTTTGTGGTTGCCTACGAACAATTGGCCCCGCATTTCATCAACAGCCTGAAAATGGTTATTCCGGCAGCAATCCTTTCTTCGTTGCTGGGGGCGATGAACGGCTATGTCCTGGCAAAATGGAAATTCAAAGGGGCCGACTTCATCTTCCCGATGATCTTGTTCGGCATGTTCATCCCTTACCAGAGCATCTTGATCCCGCTGGTCGAATTCATGCGCCGCATCAACCTATACGGCGGTACTGCCGGGCTGGTACTGGCACACGTCATCTACGGTATCCCGATCACCACGCTGACCTTCCGCAACTACTACGCCACCATTCCTACCGAACTGATCGAAGCCGCCCGCATCGACGGAGCCGGGTTCTTCCGCATCTTCACGCGCGTGATGCTGCCGATTTCGATCCCCAGTTTCGTAGTCGTGCTGATCTGGCAGTTCACTTCAGCCTGGAACGATTTCCTCTTCGCCGTCGTGCTGA
>JBNKDB010000557.1:0-3284 GCA_050288045.1 Anaerolineales bacterium
CTTTTTATGAAAAAAGACTGTATTTTGTAGTAATATTAGCTAAATTCAGCTTTATTGTTCAACCAATCAGGGAAAAATCATGTGAACGTTTCCACCATTCTAGCAAATTCAGAATTCAAAGTCAAGTACTTTTCTGCAATATGCCAAAAGATTGAACTTTTTTCCCAGGAAATATCGTTTTCCCACCAAGATTTGACCGTTTTTTGATCGTTCAGATCAGTGAAAAGATAAAATTAAACTATGCGTTTGAAAAAGAGGAGGCCTACCATGCAAAGTAAGTTAGAGAATCAGCAGCCGATCAAAGCGCTCATCGCATGTATGATCTTGTTCCTGTTCGTCTCCGCCTGCACCCCACCACCCCAGACCACGCAAACCAGCCCACCGGAAAATACGCCCGAAAGCACGCAGGTAAGTACCAAAGAAAGTTTGCAGGAAAGCACTGAAGCAGTGATCGATATTATGAAAAAGCCTTTGGTCACCGATATGTATACCGCCGATCCATCGGCACATGTCTTCGAAGGAACACTGTACATTTACCCATCACACGATCTCGATCACAATAAACCGGAGACCAACCAGGGTGACCAATTCGACATGGAGGACTATCACGTCTTCTCGATGGAAAATATGCAGTCTTGGCCCGTCGATCTAGGCGAGGTATTGAATGTCAAAGATGTACCCTGGGCAACCATGCAAATGTGGGCGCCCGACGCCGCTTATAAAAACGGCACCTATTATCTTTACTTCCCCGCCAGAGACCAGGACCATATCTTCCGCATTGGTGTGGCCACCAGCAATTCACCCGCGGGGCCATTTACTCCTGAGCCTAACTATATCGAAGGCAGTTTCAGCATCGATCCATGCGTCTTCATTGACGACGACGGACAGGCATACATGTACTTTGGCGGCTTATGGGGCGGCCAATTGGAAAAATGGCAAACGGGACAATTTGATCCCGAAGGCAAAGAACCCAGAACCAGTGAGCCGGCACTTGGTCCGCGCGTCGCCAAGCTAACCGAAGATATGCTGGATTTCGATGGTCCTGCCCAGGAAATTTCCATCCTCGATAAGTACGGTACGCCATTGTTAGCCGGTGAGGGTGGGCATCGATTCTTTGAAGCCAGTTGGATGCATAAATATAACGGCACGTACTATCTATCCTATTCCACAGGCGACACCCACTACATCGCCTACGCTACAAGCACAAGTCCCACAGGGCCGTTCACATTCAGAGGTTACGTCCTCAACCCTGTTATGCTCGGATGGACGACGCACCATTCCATCGTCGAATATCAGGGTAAATGGTATCTCTTCTATCACGACAGCACCCTATCAGAAGGGGTAACCCACAAACGTAACATCAAGGTTGCTGAACTGACCTATAACGAAGACGGCACCATCCAAACCATCGATCCATAATTATCGGTAAAGTGCGCTTCATCCTTCACCGCAAGCTGATACAATTCAGTAAGCCTTTTCCTCTAAAATAGGAGACCAATGATGAACACCGATATTAAAAAGAACCGTATGACCGATGTGACTCTCACCATCCTGGAATCTGATGGCAGTCCCCTGGCAAACCGGGAGGTGACTATCGAACAAACCGACCACGCTTTTCTCTTCGGTACAGCCGCCTTCGACCTTGTTCCATTTACCAGTGGTGACTACACTGGTGCAGAAGAGGAACGCGCCGCGCAGCGCGCTGAAAAAATCAAAGCGATCTTCAATGCCGCAACCCTCCCTTTCTACTGGGGACGCTTCGAGCCAGAAAGGGGAAAACCCATCACCGAAAAGGTCAAGAATGCTGCCCGCTGGTGCCGCGACCACAACCTGGTAACGAAAGGGCATCCACTCTGCTGGCACACCGTCACTGCCGACTGGCTCCTTGAGATGAGCAACGCCGAAATCTTACAAGCCCAAATCGCTCGCATCAAACGGGATGTATCAGATTTCCAAGGCCTGATTGACATGTGGGACGTGCTCAACGAAGCGGTGATCATGCCCGTTTTCGACAAATACGATAACGGCATCACCCGGATCTGCAAAGAATTGGGGCGCATCAAAACCATCAAGACTATGTTCGAAACGGCGCGGGAGACCAACCCGACGGCGACCCTGCTCATCAACGATTTCGACGTTTCATCCGCTTACGATATCCTGGTAGAAGGCTGTATCGCAGCGGGCATCCAATTCGATGTAATCGGCATCCAATCACACATGCATCAGGGCTGGTGGGGCGTAGAAAAAACCCTGAAAGTGCTGGAGAACTTCGAACGCTTCAACCTGCCTATTCACTTTACGGAGACCACACTGGTTTCAGGTCAGCTCATGCCGCCGGAGATCGTGGACTTGAACGACTATCAAGTTACCGACTGGCCCTCAACGCCCGAAGGAGAGGAACGCCAGGCAGAGCAAACCATTCAACATTATCAAACGCTCTTCGCCCACCCCCTGGTAGAAAGCATCACCTGGTGGGATACATTCGACGGCGGCTGGCTCAATGCGCCCGCGGGATTGCTCCACAAAGACGGCTCAACCAAACCTGCCTATGAAGAGTTGATGAAATTGATCAAGGGAGAATGGTGGATATCACCAACAACACTGATGACGAATGATAAAGGTGAAATCGAGTTCTCCGCATTTTTTGGGCAATATAAGCTGTCGTATGGTGATAAACACAACTTGGTTACTATTTCGAAAGGGGACGAGACAGAACTTTCTGTTGAGTTGTAACTTGCACAGAGGCTGAACCGGCGGATTTCCACCCCCAATCGCCAATTTTTGTATTCAAGCAAACATTCCCCAGCTTTATAAAGCTGGGGAATGTCACATAATCATATAAAGCCCTTACTCTAATACCGCTGTTCGCGGCCAGGAGTAGGGTTCAAGCATCAACCGCCCCCCATATTTTCCGCAGGCGATGGGCGGCTAGCTTGGGTTGGCGGTCGCGGGTGAAAACACCTTTCAAGTTCAGACTGCCTACCCGCCGGACGCCTTGCGAAGTCTTGAAATCACACATATTCCAGACGTGCTCACCAACCACATAAGCCTTACTGCGGAGAACCTGGCTATACTGCTCGAGCATATCGGCCTGGTACTCTTCGCTGAACATATTGGGCGGTTGGGCATGATGCCCGGCCACGGTATCGGCCCCATACTCACTTAAGATGAATGGCTTCTTATATTTCGCGTACATGGCGTCCATCTCCGCTTCCAGATTCGCGCAGCCTTCTTCGAGCCGGCCCGATTCGGTGTACCAGCCATAATAACGGTTGAGGCACATC
>JBNKDB010000558.1:0-10592 GCA_050288045.1 Anaerolineales bacterium
TGTATTGCTGGTTCGCGAAAACACCATGGAAGCTGTCGAAGCTGTCGAAAGTATTTTCGGCCGCACCCGTCTGGGGCAAACTTCAAAGCTGGAAAAATTCGAAAAATTACTGTCAGACAATGTAGATATCAAGCGTCTTTACGAATCACTTGGCCTGGAAAAGAAATAAAGCTTCAAGCAACCCATTAACAGCCGGAGAAAACTCCGGCTGTTTTTTCTTAACCTACATTCTTATAGCTGGCACGTCGCCAAGTGTGAAGAAGAAAGTTGCCCCTCCGTTCACCTGGCCTTCTGCCCAAATCTCTCCCCCATGTCGTTTGATGACACGCTCCACAATTGCCAGGCCAATCCCCATCCCCTCGAAATCGCTATCACTGTGCAGGCGCTGAAAAACGCCGAACAATTTATCCTTATAACGCGGATCAAACCCCACGCCATTATCTCGGACGAAATAGATTTGTTTACCATCTTTTTCCAGGCTGCCAATTTCAATCAGCGGCGCTTCCTGGCTGCGTGAATATTTGATTCCATTTGTGATCAGGTTAAAGAGTACCTGTCTCAATAATACGCGATCGCCATACGCATCCGGCAAATCAGCTACCTCCACCTTGACGCTGCCAAGTTGGTTATCCGTGGATAATTCGGCAATGATTTCTTCTACAAGTCCGCCGAAATCCACCTGGGTGAAGGTCATCTCTTTTTGCCCAATACGTGAGAGCGCCAACAGGTCATCGATCAGATTGCCCATCCGCAGCGCATTTTGCTGAATGCGGTCAAGATAGCTATCCACAGCCTCGGTTATCTCCCAGTCGTGCTCTTGCCGGATAATTTGTGAAAAGCCGTGCATCGCTCGTAAGGGAGCACGCAAGTCATGGGATACAGAATACATGAACGCTTCCAATTCTTTGGTCTTCTCTTCCAGATCCGCTGTGCGCGCGTCAACCAAAGCTTCCAGATCATCCGTGTAACGATGCAGCTGTTGCATTAATTCATGCTGGCGAAACGCAATTGCCAACGAGGTAGAAACCTGTTCCAAAATTTCAACCTTTTCCTTATTCAATCTACCAGGATGGGTAAAACCGATCAAAAGGAGGCCAAACAATTTGTCATTATCCACCAGCGGCACTAGCGCATATGCAGATATCCCTTGATCGAGAAAGGTTTCGTCAACTTCCGATCCACTGGTAACCTCTACGGTTTCTCCGCTGGACAACTTCTGGATTATTTCCGGCTTAATCTTGCCGATTGGGACAATTTTCAAGGTCGAAGCCAGAACCTGCGTGGACGCAGTTACTGGATCATACTTGATGATTCCGACAGCATGACAATCGAGCAAACTACATAATGGATCGACGACAACCTTTGCAATCGCTTCCGGCTGTTCAGAGATCAAGACTGCCCGATCGATCTGTCGCAGCACTTGCAAACGCTCCACATAGCGTTCAATTTCTTTTTCCGACCGTTTGTGGGTGATCAAATGCCCCAAGGTATTTCCGAAAAGCGCCAGCAGATCAACTGTGTAAGGTTTTGGTGGCGTTCCCGAAAAATAATTATCGATCGAAATCAGGCCAATTGCCTTTGTACCATCCCATAACAACGCCAATGCGACCCAGCCCTGCCCTACAACCCCATCGTAGTTTAGCAGTTCAACATCTTCCCAGAGATCGACTCGCTTTCCACTATTTATCAATTCCGCGTCACGAGGAATAGCATCGATCTTTTTGGTCTTATGCCGCTCATCACGGATACCACCTTCCTCATTGGTACCATACACACCAAGAATATTTTCTTGGGCATCATCAAAGAAAGAGATACCCAAACGCTCAAAACCAAGTTCACTCATTGCCAAGCCGACTGCGCTGTAACAAAGCTCATTGACGGTTTCTTTGGTATACAATTCAAAATTAATGGCATGCAAGGCACGCAAGCGCTCCTGGAATTCTCGGCTGGTGCCCTCACTTATCCGCAAGCTTTCTTCAACGCGCTTACGTGTAATCAGGTGTCCAAGAGTCCCGCCATATAGCGCTAACAGGTCGGCTATGTAAGGCGGTGGCGATTTCCCGGTTACATAATTATCAATTGAGATTAGCCCAATCGCCTTCGCTCCATCCCATAGCAGTGCCAGCGCCAGCCACCCTTTCCTGAAATTTCCCCCGCGGTCGACTAGCTGCACGTCTTCCCAAGTTTTTACCCGCAATCCCTCATTTACAATTTGATACTCACGCGATTCTTCTCCAAACTCATACTTGAAATCACGTTCGTCAATGACATTGCCTATTCCATCCGTCCCATACGAGCCAACGATGTATTCTAGTGCCTCATCGAAGAACCATAAACCCATCCGTTCAAAACCAAGCTTTTCTAAACCAAGTCTAATGGCACTGTAGCAAAAGTCATCAACCGATTCCTTCAACGCCAACTCAAGGCTGACTTCCAAGAGTGAACGCAAATGCTCCTGGAAGTACCTGCTGTTCTGCTCGCTGGCGCGCAATGCTTCCTCAGTGCGTTTCCGAGTGATCAGATGGCCCAACATACTTCCATACAACGCTAAAAAGTCCAGCAAATAAGGACCTATAGGCTCGCCCGAAAAATAATTATCCGTGGAAATAAACCCAATTGCTTTAGCACCATCCCACATAAGCGCAAGTGCCAGCCACCCTTGCCCCACAATTCGGCCATCTCCAGCCAGATCACTATCTTCCCAATACTTTACACGCAAACCTTCGTCAATAAGCTGATGCTCACGGCGAGATTCATCCCATAATTCAAACTTCAAATCTCGCTCATCACGGACGCCGCCCTCTTCATTCGTCCCATAAGAACCCAAGAGATACTTGAGATCATCATCGAAGAACCAAAGGCCAATGCGTTCGAAACCCAACTTTTCCCGGCCGAGTTCAACCGCGCTGTAACAAAAATCATCCACGGTTTCTTTTGAAGTCAATTCGAGATTTACTTCTACCAAGGTTTGTAAACGTTCCTGAAATTCCCGGCTGGTTTGTTCACTGGTCCGCAGCGCTTCCTCCGTACGCTTTCGAGTAATCAAATGCCCAAGCAGACTCCCGTACAGAGCAACCAGATCAGGAAGATAGGATTGAGGTGCGGTCCCGGAAAAGTACTTATCGACAGAAACAAAACCAATCGCATTATCACCATCCCACATAAGTGCTCGCACTACCCAGCCTTCACCAACAACCTTTCCATCACCGCGGCGCAGGTCAACATCCTCCCACACCATCACGCGAGAGCTACCCTTGACCAATAAATATTCCGGGGAATCTTTATCAATTTTCAGCCGATAGTCGCGCTCATCGCGAACGTCGCCCTGTTCATTTGTGCCATATGAACCAATCGTATGCTCGTAATGATCGTCATAGAACCACAAACCGATCCGTTCAAACCCCAACAGACGCGCCCCCAGCTCAACCGCGCTATAACAAAGCTCATTAAGTGTCTCTTTCAAGGTCAACTCGAGATTCACTTCGAACAATGCCCGTAAGCGTTCCTGAAACTCCTGATTGATCCGCTCCCGCATCATTAGAGCTTCTTCTGCCCGCTTCTGATCAGTAATATCCCGCAATGAGGCCAGTACACATGGTTCTTCGTTGATCCAAATCAGCGTCCCGGAAATTGATACGATGCCAACAGAACCATCTTTCCGCTTAATACTTACTTCAAAATCTCTAAACATCCCATCTTCTTTAAGCATTTCAGACATCTGTTGGCGTTGTTTTATATCAGACCATAAGCCGATCTCAATCGACGATTTACCAATCAGTTCAGTTGGATGATATCCAAGCACGTCAACGACACTTCGATTTACATTGATAAAAGTACCATCATCTACCCGGCTGATCGAGATCATATCGGCCGATGTGTGGAAAGCGGCCGCAAAAATTTCCTCGGATAAACGCAGCGCCTCTACGGATGATTCGATTTTCTCTCGATCGCTCCTAAAAACCCGATACTGCAAATACATTCCAACCTTTGCCTGAATTTCGCATTCGCTCAAAGGCGTGGCAATCACATCGACAGCCCCTGCATTGAAGATCGCATTCCGGGTCTCGCGATCAACTAAATCGGCAAGAACTAAAACGGGGATGTGTTCTACCGCTGGGCTTTCCTTTATCATCTGGCAAAGCTTGATTATTTCCTTATTTCCACCCTTCGAATCCAAACAGATCAAATCCGGACTAAAAGTAATCGCGGATTCCAGAACCTCATCTGGATCATCGATCACATGCCAGGTAAGTTCAAAATCTTCCAGTGCAGCCTGGATTGAATCAATATTGGTTGCCTGTGCGCTGAATAAAAGTATCGTGGAGTGCCGAATAACTTTTCCGTAATCGTTCATCGTCAGTTGCAAATACTAAAACAAGAACCCTTCGCTAAAAAATTATACCCTGGTAGTCGCCACCTCGTATCCCCCATGATAATCTATTTTTCTGTTCAATTTCGCAGAGCCAAGCAAAAGCTGTATAATGTGGTCGGTTATAAATGTTAAGATATAATTAGGCTAGTGAAACAAATCACATATTGAGGTGCAAGAATTATGCGCTTGCGAAATAAACTTATCTTCCCGGTAGTTCTGATGATCTTGCTTGTTTCTATTGCCTCGGTCATTCCAGCCCAGGCCAGAGAAGACACACAAGATTTGCCTGTGATCTATGCCGTGCTCTTCTACTCGCCAACCTGCCCCCACTGCCATAAGGTAATTACCGAAGACTTACCACCATTGATTGAAAAATACCCGGACCAACTCTTCATCCTTCCAATTGATGTATCGACAGAAGAAGGTTCGGCGCTCTACAGAGCGGCCGTTCAGAACTTCAATATCCCTGAAGAACGTATTGGTGTGCCCGCTTTGATCGTCGGCGACACGCTTATGGTTGGTAGCGGCGAAATCCCCGCCCTGTTCCCAGGAATCGTTGAGGAGGGATTAGCAGCCGGCGGCATCGATTGGCCAGATTTTCCTATTCTATTACAAATTCTCGAAGATGAAGGTATTCTACACCCTGAAGATAGTACTTCATCCGCAGAAGCGGAAGCAGAGATGCCTAACGAATCCGAAGAAAATTCGGAGACTGTAGAGAATCCTCCGGCAGAAGAAGGCCCGGCAGAGACAATTTCTACTGACCTCGAGGATGTAACTGACCTAACGATGATGGAACGCTTCGCCCTTGACCTTACCGGAAATATCGTTGCCTTGATTGTGTTGTCCGGCATGGTTGTCAGTGTGGTCATGATCGGTATGCGCTATCTGAGTGACCAGCAGAAACAGCCTGCCTCTTGGCCGGCTTGGATCATCCCGACACTCGTCGTGATCGGCATCGGCGTTGCATCCTATCTTTCTTACGTCGAGCTCACCCAAACCGATGCAGTTTGCGGCCCGGTTGGTGATTGCAACACCGTACAGCAAAGCCCTTATGCTCGCCTCTTTGGTGTCCTGCCAATCGGCATTTTGGGCGTAACCGGCTACGCCTTCATCGCCTTCGCCTGGATCATGGAACGTTTTGGAACTGGAACCGTGAAAGAACTGGCTTCCCTTGGTTTATGGGGTTTGGCAATCTTCGGCACGCTCTTCTCCATCTACCTGACCTTCCTAGAGCCATTTGTGATCGGCGCCACCTGCATGTGGTGCATCACTTCAGCGATCATCATGACCATTTTGCTCTGGGCAACCACACCGGCTGCTTTGGCTGTCTTGAAGACCGAAAAATAATCGCCAGCTTGTGTTCTATTGAACATTAGTCACAAAGCCATTAGTCAATCAAAAAAGCCAGGTTTTTACTTGGCTTTTTTCTTCTCATCCATCCAGGAGTATCCACATGAGCATCTTTAATGATCTGCTGCAAAACCTTCCTGCCGGAGAAATCGAGACAGCAATTATTGGCTTGCATTGGACGGCCGTGATTGTAAACACTGCCGGGGAACGACGCTGCGGTCTCGCCAGTACGATGTCCAGCCCACACGTACACGGCAAGCCCGATGTTCCGGAAGCCGGAAATATTCAAACCATGTCCGCCCTGGATGTTGCCCAATGGGTTTATTCACCAGCGCCAACTTTACGCTCCCTGGGCATAGCAACCATCAACGCCTTACTCCCTCAATCCCCTGCATCCTGGACAGATATCAACGCCTCTGATGTGATCATCAAACACGGCAAGCATAAACGCGTTGCCCTGATCGGGCATTTCCCCTTTGTGCCCGACATCCAGGATAAAGTTGGGCAGCTCGATGTATTGGAACTGAATCCGCAGCCCGGTGATCTACCTGCCGCGGCTGCCGAGGACATCTTACCCCAAGCCGATGTGATCGCTATCACCAGCATGACGCTGCTCAATCACACCTTCGACGATTTGATTGGCTTGTGCAATCCTGAAGCATTGACCATCATCTTGGGACCAACTACACCCTTGACCTCCAAGCTGTATGAATACGGCCTGGATATGCTTTGCGGTTCAATTGTTACCGACATCGACGCCGTTGTACGTACAGTCAGCCAGGGTGGCAATTTTCGCCAGGCACACCGCGCCGGCATCCGCCTGGTCACCATAACCCGGTCGGGCATCGCGATATAAAATCAGAGCCGGGCTATGATAAGTAGCCCGGCTCTTTATTTTGTAGGTAATTGTGCGTTATTTCAACGCCACGCGATGTTTTTCTGCGAAAATATCCTTGGTGCGCTGCACCTCCTGGCGCTTTGTTTCACTTGACCACCCCAGCACATCCCCCACGATTTCCGCCAACTCATCCAGCAACGCCCCCGTAACCTCTCCCAAATAGGCCATCAACGACCGCCGTAACACCAGATCATCCAGGTGCACGACATCTTCATTTTCGGTGATAAATCTAATCTCAGCGCTGCTGTACCTAGGCAGATGTTCCAGGGAATGATCTTCACTGGCTTTGATATAACCAGCAATATCCTCGGCTTTGGTGCCATAGCGGTCATAGAGCTGCCGGACGCGTTCCGCTTTCACACTGTTGGCCGCAGAGATCGCAAAGATCAGGCCATCCGTTTGCGCCACTGTAGAAGGATAGCGCCTGCCGCCGCCAATCGCCATGCTCTTGGTATCTTTAAGGCGCGGCTTGCCAAGGAATTCCAGGGTTTTATCGGCAACGACTTCACTGAAAGCCCGGAAGGAAGTCCATTTACCTCCCACCAGCGAAAAGACCGGGAAGGATAATCCATTCCCTGCTTCCACAACATTGACATGATGGTCGCGGCTGATCTGTCCGGTGGAGCCTTCGGAAGTATAAGGCAAGGGACGCACACCCGAAAACGTGAAAACGATCTGCGAACGGTCGACCCGGATGGTCGGGAAAACCCGTCCAATCATTTCGAAGAAATAATCGATTTCTTCTTCGGTACAGTGCGCCTGGTCTGGATGTTCGATACGGATATCTGAAGTACCAATCATCACTTTATCCATCAACGGGAAAATCAATACAATGCGGCCGTCTTTATTCTCGAAGAAAAATTCGTGGTCTTTGATCGCTGCCCGCAGTTCAGGATGGTCGAGGATCAGGTGCGATCCTTTGGTGCCGCCAATGAACTGGGTTCCCTGCCCCATCTTTTCATTGGCGAAATCGATCCATGGTCCGGTCGCGTTGATTACGATCTTCGGCTTCACAATCAATTGCTCGCCGGTAATCTCATCACGCAAGATCACGCTATCCCCGGCCGCGCTCTCCAGGCTCATATAATTCACGGCGACGGGTTCAGAGGCATAGCATTTTGCATCTTCAATCAGTTCAATGCAAATCCGCTCCGGGCTGGGCATGGCGCCATCATAATATGTCCCGGTGTATTTGATTTCAGGATTCAGTTTGGGGAATTTCTCCAACGATTTTTCGCGGTTCAGGAACTTATGCGGTGGCACGGTGGCCTGGGCGCGTGTATAAGCATCATACAACATCATCCCAATTTTAATGACCAACGCGCCGCGTTCCGAAGGTTTATCCAACAAACCCAAGAATTTAAGTGGTGCATTCAGCAAGCCGGAGAACAGCTTGAAAATCGGGAAGGTAGTCGGCAGTGGCTTTACAAGATGCGGAGCATTCTCGATCAAACGATTACGCTCCTGGACAGCCTCCCGCACCAGGCGGAATTCACCATTCTCCAAATACCGGATACCGCCATGTACCATGTGCGAAGATGCTGCGCTGGCCCCCGAACAATAATCACCGCGCTCCACCATCAACACATCGATACCCTGCAAAGCCAAATCCCGAAAAGTGCCAATCCCGTTGATTCCGGCCCCCACGATCAATACAGTAACTTCTGGATTTTGGCGAATACGCTCGATTCTTGCTTCTCTATCCATGATGTTTCCGTTTATCCTTCTCTATTCAACCCAATCAAACGTGCGCGTAACTGCTTTCTTCCACATAGTATACAAGCGCTCGCGTTTCTCCACCGCCATCTGCGGCTGCCATTCTTTTTGCACGCCCCAATTGGCGCGCAATTCCTCCGTGTCGTTCCAGAAACCCACCGCCAAACCGGCTGCATACGCCGCTCCCAGCGCAGTGGTCTCGTTCACCGTTGGGCGCACCACCGGCACGCCCAGGATATCCGCCTGGAACTGCATCAATAATTCGTTGACGACCATACCGCCATCCACTTTGAGTGCTTTCAACTCGACGCCCGAATCTTTGCGCATCGCTTCCAATACCTCACGCGTCTGGTAAGCGGTAGCTTCCAACGCCGCCCGGGCAATATGCGCTTTGGTGATATAGCGCGTCATGCCAACAATTGCACCGCGCGCGTCATTACGCCAGTAGGGTGCGTACAAGCCTGAAAAGGCAGGCACGAAATAGACGCCACCGTTATCCTCAACCGTTGCCGCCAGCATTTCCACGTCAGGTGATTGATCAATAATATTCAGATTGTCACGCAGCCACTGCACCAATGCCCCGGTGATTGCAATCGAGCCTTCCAGGGCATACACAGCCGGTTGGTCACCGATCTTATATCCCAGTGTGGTCAGCAGGCCGCTGGTCGAAGGCACGATCTTCTCGCCGGTGTTCAACAACATGAAACAACCCGTACCATAGGTGTTCTTGCCTTCCCCTGGGTTGAAACACGTCTGGCCGTACAGCGCGGCGTGCTGGTCACCCAAAATGCCGCACAGTGGCACCGCCCCACCTAAAGGGCCGTCCTTCAAGGTCATCCCATAGAAAGACGGGTCGCTGGATGGTCGGATCTCCGGCAGCATGACCCGGGGAATTTCCAAAATTTCCAGGATTGCCTCGTCCCAATCCAGTGTTTTCAAGTTCATCAACATTGTACGGCTGGCATTAGTCACATCAGTAACATGTTCCCCACCGGTCAGGTTCCACACCAGCCAGGTATCGATATTACCAAAGATCGCATCCCCTGCTTCTGCTGCTTCGCGCAAGCCTTCGACATTATCCAGCATCCACTTGATCTTTGGGCCGGAGAAATAGGTCGAAAGCGGCAAGCCAACCTTTTCACGGAAACGATCCTGACCACCGTTCTGTGCAAGCACATCACAGATATGATCGGTGCGCGTATCTTGCCAGACGATGGCGTTGTAATACGGCTTGCCGGTATGGCGATCCCAGACCACCGTGGTCTCACGTTGGTTGGTGATACCAATCGCCGCCAGGTCGGCGGCACTTATTCCGGCAGAGTCCAACGCGCCGCGAATAACTTCCTGGGTGCGTTCCCAAATTTCAAGCGCATCATGTTCTACCCAACCGGGTTTGGGATAAATTTGTTCGTGCTCCAATTGATGTGCGGCGATGACTTCACCGCGATGACTAAAAATCATAAAGCGCGTGCTGGTCGTCCCCTGATCTATCGCAGCGACAAACTTGGACATGTGTAGTAACTCCTGTAGTCTTGATGAAAGCAAATGTTCATACCTGAATTTTAACCGACAACGCTAGATTTAACAAAGCCAAGCGCCACCGAATTACCCAATCTGGGATACAATTTAGCAGAGTCAAAAACAGGAGACAGTTTCATGCCAAAGCGCACACTGAATACCACTCTATTGGCGATCATATTATTAATTCTGAACGCCTGCCAGACCGAACAACCAGCCCCAACAATCGCCCCCACTGCTACACAGATTCCCATACCGGCCAGTGCCCTCATCAGCGAGGTCATGGTTGGCATACAGGGCAACAACAATTACGACTTCATCGAGTTGTACAATCCCGGAGACCTGCCGCTCGATCTGAACGGTTACACACTCTCTTACCAACTCGATGACGACAAAGACGCAGAACTCGTCCACGAATGGAACACATACACTGTGCTGCCACCGCATGGGCACTACCTGCTGGCGCGCTCTGGCGAAGACTTCGGCTTGCTTCCCGATGCGCGTTTCAACCTCAACCTGGTGACCGGCAAAGGCGGCCTCAATTTAGTTGGCCCGGAAGGAACAGTTGCTGACAGCCTGACCTGGGGTGGTGGCCCTGCCGCTTACACCGAAGGCAATCCCGCCCCCAAACTCGAAAACGGCAGTTCCTTGGAACGCGCCCCCGGCGGCGAATCAGGTAACGGCAATGACAGCGACAATAACGGTACAGACTTTGCCCTGAATACTACCCCAACC
>JBNKDB010000559.1:0-6545 GCA_050288045.1 Anaerolineales bacterium
GATGAAGATGATCGCCGTACCATCGGCGCGGCGGGCATACAACTGTTCCCAGATGTAATTGGTAGAGCGTACGTCCAGGCCGCGCGTGGGATGCTCCATCAAGATCAACTTGAGCGGTTTATTCAGCAGCGCAAACAAGAAACGCTGCTGATTGCCGCCCGAAAGCTGGTCGATGTTCGATTCGGGTGTACCGACTACCTGGAAATGGGTAATGCGCTGGTCGATTTCGGCGCGTGCGCTGCGCCAATCGATCATGAAACTGTGCTCCGGGGCAGCCAGCACGCCATGTTCGGTCAGCGACAAGCCCGCCACCAAACCTTCTTCCAGGCGTCCGGCAGCGATATAGGCCACACCTTCCGCCTGGGTAGCATGATAACTGTGATTGGTCACATCTTTGCCGCCCAATGTGATCCGGCCGCGGCTCGGTTTGAGTAGCCCGGTGCAGGCTTGCAGCAGCAAACGCTGCCCACTGCCTTCCAGCCCGGCCAACCCCAACACTTCACCCTGGCGCACCTGCAAATTGATGCCGTCAATCGAGAGCCGGTAGGTATCGACCTGCACGTCGCTGATCTCGATCGCCGCTTCGGTCAATTCGAAAGGTGGGCGCTCACTGCGCGGCGGCAACTGGCCGAACATCATTTCGACCAGCTTCTCGTTCGGGCAAGGAATATCGGCCTCCCCCACCAGCTTGCCGCGCCGCAGCACGAAAACGTGTTCGCATAGCTCCTGCACTTCGGGCAGCTTGTGCGAAACCAGGATCAGGATCTTGTTTTCCTCTTTGGCGAGCTTGCGCATCGAGGCGAACAGCAAATCCTTCTGCTCGGCGCTGATCCCGGTGGTCGGCTCGTCCAGGATGAGCACTTCTGCACCACCCGCCAGCAAACGCACCAACTCCAGTTGCTGGCGCTCCCCCAAAGAGAGGCTGTCCACGGTAGCCTGGGTGTCGATCTCGAACCCGTAACGGTCTGCCAGGGCGTTCAACTCCCTGGTTGCCTGGCGATAATCGGGGATAATGCGCTGATCTTTCCCCAGCAGGTAATTGTCCAGGATGGTGAAGGGCGGCAAATCGAGCGGCTCCTGGTAGAGCATGCCGATCCCGGCGCTCAAGGCTTCGCGCGGTGAGGTGAATTGGGCAACTTCACCGTTCAGGCAAATTTCGCCGCTGTCGGCGGGCTGGTAGCCGGAAAGGATCTTCATCAGCGTACTTTTCCCAGCACCGTTCTCGCCAAGCAGGCCGTAGATATGCCCTTCCTCGAGCGTGATGTTGATACCATCGTTGGCTTTTACCGGCCCAAAATGTTTGCGAATCTCTTTGATGTCTACACGCATAGATGAGCCTCATTCTTCAATAGCTTTGGCCGATCTTGGATTGGTGGAATATCTAATCATACCAGATTGGAAAGGAGCGACCTGAACAGGTCGCTCCTTTTGGTGATTACAAAAAATCGAACGTTTACTCGCTGGGGCCTTCCATGCCTTCGAGCAACTGCGGCAGGTACCAGATCTCCTGCTCGGTGGCGGGAGTCCCATCCGCAATATACTCGGTGCCGTCCTGCAAGTTGATCGGGCCGGTCCAGACGTTGATGTCGCCAGAAGCCATCCCGGCAATGAAGGTATCCAGGTCAGCTTTCATTTCAGGCGTCAGCGCCGGGCCGTCCACCCAACCCACTGCCGTGCGGGAATTATCGGTCAGGTCATCCCAGTACGGCGGGTTCCAATCGAAAGACTGCACCCAGGTGCCTTCCTTGACTGCCAGGGCAGTTTCGAGGTAAGCAGGGCCCCAATTGAAGTAGGGCACACCCAGGCAGATTTCCGGTTTGCTGTCGCAAGCGCCTTCGTAGTCATAAGGCACTGCCCAGACCTGTTCGCCAGCATCGAAGCGCTGACCGGCGACATCGATCCCTTCGGTGGTATCGATCCCACTCATCACTACGTCCACGCCGCTGTCGATGAAGTTGGTGGTAACTTCGGTTGGGTCAAGCGTGACGCCGGGGATATTGAACCAGAAGCCAATCCAGGTCACGGTGAATTCCAGGGCAGCAGGATCCATGCCGCGGTAGTTCACATAGCAGTAGCGTGCCCCGAGGAACGCAGAAGAAGCCAGGCGGCGAGTCTCGAAGTTGATTAGCGGCCCAACGTAACCGATCTTACCGGTCTCGGTTGCCAGGGCAGCGGCGCAGCCGGCCACGGCTTTCATATACGGCATCTGGCCCATGAAGTTACCTTCGTTAGCAGGTGCAACACCGGCATCCTGGCCTTCGGGCCAGGCGTCATCACCGGTCAGGCTCATGAAGGTCACGTCCGGGTACTTTTCAGCCACACCGACGGTATCCTCTTCGAATTCGTCCGAAGTGGTGAAGATCAGGCTGGCACCCTGCGCTACCATATCATCGACCACGCCTTCCAGGGTGGCTTCCGGTTTGTCAGCCGGGTTGAGCGATTCGAAGATCAAGGCCTCCGAACCGGGCATATTGGCCATCACGTAATCGGCAGCTTCAGCGTGTGCCTGGCTCCACCCATGATCGTTCTTCGGGCCAACCAACACCACACCGAACACGAAGGGTTCTTCCGCCGCGGGTTCTTCTGCCATGGGTTCTTCTTCCATCGGCTCTTCAGTGGCCGCCGGTTGACAAGCAGACAGCGCCAGGGTAAGAATAACCAACAGGCTTAGGAAAAATAAAACGTTCTTGTTTCTCATCCTCTTCTACCTCCAAGTAGACTATGTTTTTTATAGGCAAAAAAACTTAAGTTTCCTTAAATTTGTATTTAAAGCCCGGCACCTCCTCTCCAATTTTTGCGTAAAGGAATGATTACAATGCTGCTAAAGTCGTCTAGACAACTCGCTAATTTTACATGATCTATTGGTATGGGTCTGTGTGACAATTGTCCTAAAAACCAGGGGACATTCTCAACAATCTGCACTGCTTTGATTATCGCGCCGCTTGCCCCGCTTGACAAGGAGCTTGTAAGAACAACAAGATTTGTTCCTTGACGAGTTTCGATTTGGTCAAATGGGGGGTGTGTCCTGTCCAGGGCACCGAAAAGCCGCGTCCGTTGGGCAGGTGCTCGACGAACGGCTGGAATGAACGCGGGGAGAGCGTCATGTCCATTTCGCCCCAGATGACCAACGTTTCCTGATGGATCTCCCCCAGGTGCGGGGTGATGTCTTCGATGGTTGGCGCAGTATAGACCGTGTAGGGATGGGTATGGATCATATCGACCGCCATGCGGTGCACCATCTTGAAATTCAGGTTAGCCGCCACGTTGGGATTGATCTTCATCAACGGCTCGAGTACCCAGATGGGAACCGCTCCGAGGATCGAAGCACTAACGTCGGGCTTGTGGGTCGCCAGTTTCAAAAGCAGGGAAAGTTGTTCCCGATCATAAAACGGGTCAACCAGTACCAGTCGAGAAACCGCTTCTGGATGGCGCAGGGCGTACTGCAGGGCGATATAGGATCCCATCGAATGCGCCAGGATGGGGAATGGGGCTGCCAGTTCCAGGCTCTCGATCCAGGTTTCGGTATGGTCGACGTAAGCCTGGATGTGGTATTCCTGCGGGTCAGCCGGTTTGAGGCTCTCGCCGTGCCCCAGCAAATCCAGCGCAAAGGTCTGGTAGCCGTGGGCGTGCAGGTCGGGGTTCAGCGTATCCCATTCCCGGTACGAGGAACCCATGCCATGAATAAGTACGATCGGGTCGCCACTCCCGGAAACTTGATAGTTAACTTTCCGTCCGTTGGTGTTCGAGTTGTTGGTAACGCTTGGCAAGTTCACGCCGTAAAACCTTTCCAATAAATGTGCGTGGAAAATCATCCACAAAGATAATTAGGCGGGGAACCATTTCTGGGGGTAAGCGGCGCTCGCAGTAAGCGATCAGTTTCTTGGCCGTCGGCTGGTCTTGCTTGCTCTTGGCGATCACAAAAGCCACCGGCTGCCCGGCAATCGCCACCACCGCGGCTTCCTTGACTTGCGGCACCTCGAAAAGCACCTCTTCGATGTCGCGCGGGAAGGCTGGCTCCCCTGGTTTGCCAGGGTACCACATGTCCGCCTTGCGAGCAATAATGCGGAAGTAACCCTGTTCATCTTGCTGTACCACATCGCCGGTCAACAGCCAACCGTCCGGCAGCAGCGCTTTGCCGGTCGCTTTGGGATTGTTCCAGTAGCCCTGCATGACCTGCGGGCCGCGCACTGCCAGTTCACCGATCTGTCCGTCGCTGATCTCCTGTTCGGGATCGGTCAGGAAGACCACCTTGGCCTCGGTAGAGGGCAGCGGCACACCAATCGTGCCGATCTTGCGCAAGCCGTGCAGCGGGTTGGCGTGCGTGACCGGCCCGGCTTCGGTCAGGCCATATCCTTCGACCAGGCGGCCGCGGGTCAGCTTTTCGAACGACTCCTGCACCTCGACCGGCAGCGGGGCCGAACCGCTGATGCAAGCCTTGACCGAGCTGCTGCCATAGGCGCGCACGCCGGGGAAATTGCCGATGGTCACATACATGCTGGGCACACCGGGAAAAATGGTCGGCTTGTACTTTTTGATGCTCTTGAGCGTATCCAGTACGTCGAAATTGGGTTTGAGGATCAGGGTTGCGCCCAACGCAATCGGTACCAGCATGGCAGCGGTCATACCGTAGGCGTGCGTAAAGGGCAGTACGCACAAGAAGCGTTCACGCCCTTCAACCGCATCCGGCATCCAGTGCCGGGTCTGCAAGGTATTGGCGACCAGGTTGCGGTGGCTAAGCATCACGCCTTTGGGCGCGGCAGTAGTGCCGCCGGTGTAAATGATCGCCGCCAGGTCGCTCGACTCGACCGCAACTTCTGGCGCTTCGGAACTGTGTGCACCGACCAGGTCTGCGAAGGCATACATGCAGGCTTCAGTTTCAATATGCAGCCCCAAGGCTTCCCGCTTGCGGCGATTGAATTGCAACGCCAATTTCTTACCCCAAGGCAAGTACTCGCTCAGATTGGTACATACCAACATTTCCAGTTCGGTTTCGGCCAGGGCACGCACCGCCAAAGCCCCAAACTGGTTGACGGTCACCAAGATCCTGGCCCCCGAATCGTTGATCTGGCGAATGAGTTCTTCCGGCTGGTTGAACGGCAGCGAGAACACGGCCACGCCGCCAGCCTTGAGCGTGCCGAAAAAGCCGATCAGCATTTGCGGGATGTTGGGCAAAAGCAGCATCACCCGGTCGCCCTTATCTACGCCCAACGAACGCAGCCCATTGGCAAAGCGGTTGACCTCCTGGTTGAGCTGTCGGTAGCTGATCTTGCGGCCTTCATAGATGATCGCCGCCTGGTTGGCGAAGCGCCGCTCGGCCGAGCGCAGCAAATTATGCAGCGGTACGTCGGGAACCGCGATGGTATAGGGCACACCGTTCTCATAATGATCGACCCAGGGCCGCGTGCGGTAGATGCTGGCCTCGGAATGGTTACTCTCCGCCCCACGCCACGAACTGGCCGAAGTTTCCAGAAAACGGCCAATCGCCCGGTTGACGGCATCGCGACGCTCTAACTGGACCATATGCCCCGAAGCACCCACGTTGATCTCTTCAGCAGTGGGAATCGTACGGGCAACTTCTTCGAAAAAGGTTTGCGAAAACAGCCGGTCGCGATGGCCGCGGATCACCAGCGTGGGCACTCGCAAATCACGGAACAAGCTCCAGCCATTCCAGCGCGCCAGGTTATTGTCGTTCCAACGTTTCAATACTACCGGGGGTGCACCCAGCCATTTGCGCAAAATCGGCACGGCGGCAAAGAGCGGGGCGATCACCCGGTGGAAGGTGACCGGCATGCGCAAGAGCAGACGGTAAAGGGCATTCAAGCGAAACTCCCCCGAGGTGGCGATCAGGATCAGGTGGGAAACACGTTCGGGATAACGGGTGGCAAATTCTGTCACCACTGCCCCACCGAACGAATGCCCGACCAGCACAACCTGTCCATCCACATTCAAAGCATCCAAGGCCACGGCGATATCTTCCGTAACCTCGTCCATCGAATAGCTGCTGTCGGGCTTATCGGATTGCCCGTGGCCGCGCTGGTCGAAGGCGATCACGCGGTTGTAGCCGGAAAACTCGCGCAGTTGGTACTGCCACTGGCGGGCATATCCGGCGTAGCCGTGGATCAATACGAATGTGTGGCGGTAATGTTCGGGGGCAATGTCGATAACGGAAAGGCGTACGCGCGGCTCGGTAGATACGGTCACCTCGCGGCGGTAAAGCTCAAGATCAACATCCATTTTTAAGCCTCCAGGAGTTGGCTGGACATAGCTTATTTTAACTCAATTCTTACCAAATTAGTCAGACTGGGAGCTGTAAGTTGCTCAAGCATGGGACATTTGGCGGATTCTGAAACGTTTATCCGGCACTGTATAATAAATGTAAGACGCTATGCTTGAGAAAACTTGAAGGAGCGTATTCTTTTTCAACCCACATACTAATTTGTTATGTTGCAAGGAGGAGGAGAATGTTACCGCGTAACCGCTGGAAATATTTTTTGATGATCGGGGGAATCTTGGCAGCTTCGGTTTTGGCCTGCACTCTACCCGGA
>JBNKDB010000560.1:0-4396 GCA_050288045.1 Anaerolineales bacterium
GGCTTTGGCTCTACGTAAATTCTCCGTATACAAGTTTCCTTCAGCATCGAGCATCTCACCATGCCGCAAGATGATCGTCGTCCCGGCTTTTCCTTCTATCTGCAAGCGCACGCGCCCGACCATATTTTGCCCAAAATCGAAGAGCCAGCACGTCTCGCGCCGCAGCTCCACTTTGACGGGTTCGGCTACCGGTTCGAGGGTCTCGATGCGACGCACAGTCGGGCCGTTGGTGGCAACCAACTCGATCCCAGGTTTTTCGAACACCTGAACGGGTTGCCAAGCCACATCCGAAAAGCCCGTTTCGCTCCAACCATCCATCTCCAGGCGGGCATCATAACTTTCGCCCATCTGCATATCCGCTTCCAGGATTGGGCCAAAAGCGTACTTCCAACGCCCATCGGTGGCAAATACCTCTTCGCTCCCATCCGTATAGGTCACGACAAGCTGCGCACAGAATTTCGGGCGGTCACCATACAGTTGGCGGTGCTGCCAACCCACATACCCGCAGTACCAGCCATCGCCCAGGATTGCCCCCCAGGCATTTACACCTTCCCCCAAAGCGTCCGTGACATCGTATACCTGGTACTGCACGC
The DNA here is from genome assembly GCA_050288045.1 of Anaerolineales bacterium. GTDB lineage: Bacteria > Chloroflexota > Anaerolineae > Anaerolineales > UBA11579 > JAFGRA01. The sequence continues at coordinate 594 of JBNKDB010000560.1, forward strand.
GCCTGGCATATTCCGTCCAACCCGGCGTAAAGACGTCCTCACCAACGCGCGCCCCGTTCAAATAGACCTCATACAGGCCCAGCGCACTGGCGTACAGGCGTGCCTTGGCAACCGGTTTAGCGACCTCGATCTCTTTGCGCAAGAACGGGGCAGGAATGGCCGTATACTTCCCACCAACCAAACGCGCCCCAATCCACTGCGCCTGCCAGTCTGCCGCTTTCAGCAGACCCATCTCCCACCATGCCGACTGGCTATACGCAGTCGCCTCGCCAAGCTCATCCCAGACGCGCACTCGCCAATACATCTGTTGACCGGATTCAAGTTCTGGCCCGGCATACGGCACATGCACCGACTGGTCGCTCTCGACCTTGCCACTGTCCCATAGCAAACCGGTTTCTGTTTGCAAGGCCTCTTCAGAGCCCGCTGCCACAATCTGGTAAGCGCTCTGGCGCGCCCCGCGCCGATCTGAAACAAGTTTCCAACTCAGCCGCGGCCGGAGAACATCGATTCCCAGCGGATTCTCTTTATACTCACAGGTCAATCCAATAACATGCATAGTCATGCGACTCATTCTCTCCTACGCGCCTAGCTTTTCGATTGGTTTCACATTCCCAAATTGAGGCACAGGCCCGCCAGACGGCGCCGCCCAACGTACTGCATTTGCAAGCACCTTGCGGACGGTCTCGTTGTAATAGATTGGGTATGTCTCATGCCCGGGCCGGAAGTAAAAGATCTTCCCAAGCCCGCGCTGATAGCAGCACCCGCTGCGGAAGACCTCACCGCCCTCGAACCAGCTTACGAAAACCAGCGTATCCGGGGCAGGGATATCGAAACGTTCGCCGTACATTTCGGCGTTTTCGATCTCAAAATATTCGCCCAGCCCCTGGGCAATCGGATGGCCGGACTCGACCACCCAGATACGTTCCTTTTCACCCTCCTCGCGCCATTTCAAATTACAGGTAGATCCCATCAGGCGTTTGAAGATCTTCGAAAAATGCCCGGAATGCAGCACAATCAGCCCCATGCCCTCCAGGACACGGGCATGCACCTTATCCACGATCTCATCGCGCACGTCACCATGCGCCATATGCCCCCACCACAGCAGTACATCCGTATTCGCCAGAACTTCATCGGTCAGGCCATGCTCGGGCTCGTCCAATGTCGCCGTCCGCACATTTGTAAAACCGTGTGCTTTCAGGCCATCAGCGATCACGGTATGGATGCCATCCGGGTAAACCTTGGCAACCTCTTCGTGCTCTTTCTCGTGTCGGCCTTCATTCCACACAGTCACTTTTATGGCTTCAGTCATCGAAATCTCCTATTCATTAGGGTTAGGGTGAGTGGTCAAATAACAAGTCCAAGGCAGGTAATCTCCCCAAAGTACTACATTGGACGTTGGTCCTGGTACCAGCCCAAAATATGGGGTGCACAAATTCAAGAGCATTTTCCTGTTGTCGTTTATGATTGAGTTAAATTGAATTATAAAGCGTTGAAAACCAAAAGTAAACAAAGATTGAAGGCAAAACATGACACAGACAAAAATAGCTATTATTGGGGCAGGTATGATGGGCACGGCCCTATGTTGGCCCTTGGTAGATAACGGGCACGCCGTCCATCTGGTAGGCACACCGCTCGACCGGGAAATTATCACCAGCATTCAAACGAACGGTCTCCACCCAAAGCTGGAACGGCGGCTTCCGGACGGGATCACAGCCTATCAAGATCACGAATTGGCGGCCGCCCTGGAAGACGCGGCATTGGTCGTCAGCGGGGTGAGCAGCTTTGGCGTGCATTGGTTCGCGGAAACAGTTGGACCGCATTTGCGCCCCAATGTCCCCGTGATCGCCGTAACCAAAGGATTAGAAGATGCACCCAATGGTGATTTGACGATCTTACCGGAGGCTACAAATCAGCGCCTGCCCGATAACCTCAAAGGCCATCTCAGCCTGAACGCCATCGCCGGGCCATGCATCGCCCACGAACTCGCCGCCCGCCGCCAGACCTGCGTGGTGTTCTGCGGCCAGGAGCAAGCCACGCTCGCCTTCCTAAAAGAGATATTTACCACTGATTATTATCACGCCTGGACCTCATTGGATATGGTTGGCGTGGAGGTATGTGCAGCGTTGAAAAACGCCTACGCCATGGGAGTGGGACTGGCCGTTGGCATGATGGAAGCAGCCGGACCGGACGGTTTAGCAAACATGTACAACCCACAGGCGGCGCTCTTCGCCCAGGGCTGCCTGGAAATCCAGCGCATGGTTGCGTTACTCGGCGGCAGACCGGAAAACGCTTATTCCCTACCCGCTCCCGGCGACCTGTACGTGACTGTATTCGGTGGGCGCACCGTGCGCCTGGGTAAGCTGCTTGGCAAAGGTCTGTCTTTCGCAGAAGCCCGGAAGATCATGGTCGGAGAAACGTTAGAAAGCGTCGAGATCATCACCCGCGTGGGCCGCGCTTTACCTAAATTGGAGGCACGCGGTCTGGCCGATCCCGGCGATTTCCCACTGATGAAGCACCTCGATCAGATCATCAATCACGGTGCCAAGGTAAATATTCCGTGGGAGGCGTTTTTCTTCCCGGCCGGGGGCTAACCCGCAAAGCCTCCTCGCACAGCTTCATAATTCCTGTAAACGCGGGAGCACCTCACCGATTAACATTTCTAGCGTGGTTAACTTTGGAAAATCAGCACAGTCAAACATGAAATAATCTATCCCCAATTCTATGAATGGTTGCATCTGCTCTACCAATTGCTGCGGCGTGCCGACGAAACCGAAATCTTCCTCATCATCAGCACGCCAACGATCTTTGACCATGTCAGCCGCTTGTGCCTGTGTAGGCGCACAGGCACAACCCCCAATCCAGGTCTTTCGAATACTGGAGATATCCCGGCCCACCTCATGGCATGCTTGCTTTAACCTTTCAAGCATAGGCTGGTAATTAGCCAAGCTGGTTGAAGATACATTCCACCAATCAGCATAATTTGCTGTCAATTGCAGCATCTTGGGTTTGAATGCCCCAACCATAATTGGTGGAGCTGGGGATGGCCGCGGCTCACAGCGCGCTTCCCTTACCTGATAGTATTTACCATCAAATGTGGTTGTCTCCGCGCTCCAAAGTTTACGGATGATTTGGATCGCTTCTTCCAACTGCCCAACCCGCACCGAGGCAGATGGGAATTCATACCCATACGCTTTGTATTCTTCTACATGCCAGCCCGCCCCCAAGCCGAGAATGAAACGGCCGCCGCTCATAAATTGCAGCGTGGCAGCCATTTTAGCTAACAAAGCGGGATTGCGAAATGACTGGCATAATACCGCATTTCCGAATTTCAGTTTAGGATGCAGAGCAGACAAATAGGTTAACGCAGTAAACCCCTCCAACACATCGATGTCACCGAATTGTAGGTGATCGACCATCCACGCCGAGTCAAAATGTCCCACGATCAAATTTAGTGCTTTATTCAAATCCTCAACGAGCGTTGGCCGGTTTTCCCTATTGCTGCCCTCGCTGGGTAAAACCAGCCCGAACTGGATGGCTGTCACGAACTACCTACCTTACTTCCCAGGGCGGCGTGCCACTGCCGCCCGCCCCAACCAGGGAAGCCTGGATTGGTTCGGCCAACTCCGGCATCAGGTCAGCGACCGCAGCCAGCAAGCCAAAGCAACCGGTGATCATCATGTCACCGAAGGGCGCCGCGAAATACGGTCGCAGCAAAGAAGCTAACATCATATTACGGCGTGGTCCAGTCACTACAATCTCATAGTCATCACCAGGGAACTTCAACGGTTCTTTCTCGTAGACCA
>JBNKDB010000561.1:0-3529 GCA_050288045.1 Anaerolineales bacterium
CGTGTGGTCGAAACGGCAGGTGGGGTTGCCATGCTGGGCGAGACCGATTGTGGGGGACAACACTGATGGCCGGGATTGTGGATTTTCTGCTTGAACCGTTTACATATGCCTTTATGTTGCGCGGCCTGGTTGCTGTGGTCATGGTGGGTGTTGCCTCGGCTCTGGTGGGCACCTATGTGGTATTGCGCGGCATGGCTTTCCTGGGGGACGCCCTGGCGCATGCCATCTTGCCCGGTTTGGCAATTGGCTACCTGGTGGGCGATGGGGCCAGTGGGCCGTTGTTTTGGTGGGGGTTGGGTACGGCTATCGTGACCTCGTTGGGCATCGGTGCGCTCAGCCGCAGCGCTAATATCAAGGAAGACACCGCCATCGGCATCCTTTTTGCGGGCATGTTTGCGCTCGGCGTGGCACTGATCTCCAGCATCCGCAGCTACGCCGTCGACCTGGCGCATTTTCTATTCGGTGACGTGCTGGGGGTGAGCGTTTCCGACTTGTGGTTGACCGGCATCCTGGGGCTGGTGATCGTGGCTGTGATCTTTATGTTCTATAAAGAATTCCTGGTGTTGTCCTTCGACCCCGTGTTGGCAACCACGCTGCGCCTGCCTACCGGTCTCCTGGAGGGGGTGCAGTTGGTGTTGATCGCGGTGACGATTGTGGTCTCGCTGCAAACCGTCGGCGTGGCGTTGATGGTTGCCATGCTGGTGACTCCCGCAGCCACGGCTTATTTGCTGACCAAGCGCATGCCGGTGATGATGATGCTGGCAGCGTTGATTGGGGCATTGTCCGGTGTGATTGGCCTGTACCTGTCGTATTACATCAGTATCGCCTCTGGGGCGGCCATTGTGCTGACTTGCACGGCCATTTTCCTGGCTGTCTGGGGGATTAGATCACTGCAACAAAAACGCTAGCTATTGTTGGTGTCAGGTTAAAAAATTTCGCCCGGCGAGCTTTCACCGGGCGAATCTAGGTTAATAGGGTTTGGGATTAGCCTTTGGCTGTCTCGGCTGGGACAGCCTTTCTGGGCTGGCGCATGGATTGTAGTTGTTTCTCCAACTCGATCCGTTTGGCCTGGGCAGCCTCGGTCAGCTCATCTCGCAGGCTGTAGGTGCGCTCGCGGATTTGACCGCGCATTTCCTCACCAGACGAGGGAGCAAGTAGAATTGCCACCGTTGCCCCCACCAATGCACCCATCAGGGCACCTACCGTAAAACTCAGAAATTTTTGCATCGACCTACTCCTTATCTTCGGACTATATGGTATTATGCGGTCTGCCTTATTATACGTAAGTGTATTATAGCTATATTATAGAATAAAAGTTAAAAAGATAATAGAATCACACAGCAAAATGGGAATGATTTACTATTCATCCGATAAAACCTGGCCTACTTGCCATCATCTGGGAGCAACGCTATGATCGTTCTATCTGTGGGAATGCCGCGCGCCGGTTCCGGCTGGCATTACAATCTGGTCCACGATGTGGTGGTCGCGGCTGGTGGGCAGAACGCCCGCGAAATCCGGCGGCGTTTTCTGCTTGGGCCGGTGCTCACGGAAGTAAACTGCAACATTGGCGCATTGACCACCAAGCGCTTGCTGCCTGTGCTGGTGCCCTCCCTGTTGGGCAATACCTTTGTGATCAAAGCCCATGCCGGGCCAAAGCCGTACGCCCTGCGTCTGATCGAACGGGACCGCATGCGCACCACTTACATTTATCGTGACCCGCGCGCTGCGCTGCTCTCTGCTTACGAATACGGCCAGCGTGGTCTCAAGGATGGACGTGTGAATGCCTTCGGCCATCTGACTGACATCGACAAAGCGATCGAGTTCATGCTCGAGTACGTGCACATCTGGGAGGCCTGGATGGCGGAAGAGGATGTGCTGCATGTGCGCTACGAGGACTTGCTGGGTGATTATGATATCGAGATGCAGCGCCTAACCGATTTCCTGGACATCGATGCCCAAGTCCCCGCCGTGGCTGCGGTGGCCGACAAATATCGCCCTGGCCAGAGCGAACCCGGCCAGAAAGGCTTACATTTCCACAAAGGTCAGCCGGAGCGCTTTCGCACGGCACTGACACCAGCGCAATTGGACGCTTGCGCCCAGGCTTTTGGGCCATACCTGGAACGTATGGGGTACGCGGTATAATATTCTTTGACTTGGCAGCACAACGAGCGCCAGGGATCACAAAAAATAAGAGGACCTTATGGAAAACATCTTTAGCCTGTTACTGATGCTCTCAGCTCCGGTGAAGGGCGCACCTTATCTCGACCCGGGTTCGGGTAGCTTTATCCTGCAAATTTTGATCGCCAGCCTGGCTGGAATCTTGATCGTCTTCCGCGGCTACATCACCAAGTTTTTTAATCTGTTCCGCAAGTCTAAGGACGACGAAATCGAGGATGATGATTTTTTGAACGAAGATGATGGGGACGACGATCATCAGCATGATGATTCCAACTAATTCACGCCTGGCTGCTTCTTTCCGCGATCCCAGCGGATTCCTGTTCCAGCAAGATGGGGTGCTTTATCGCCAGGTCAACCAGGTTTACCAAGTGAATTATGAGCAGCTTTTTGCCAGCGGCCTGTACGATAAGCTGGTCAAGAAACGCTGGCTGATCCCCCACGAAGAAGTTGATGTTGTGCCACCTGTACCGGAACTGGCCTTCAAGGTCATCCAGCCGGAAAAGGTGGCTTTCATTTCGTACCCCTATGAGTGGTCTTTTAGCCAGCTCAAGGACGCCGCCTTGCTTACGCTAAAGATTCAGAAGGTGGCTTTGGCAAACGGCCAATCGCTGAAGGACAGCAGCGCCTACAATATCCAATTCCGGGATGGCAGGCCGGTGCTGATCGATACGCTTTCCTTCGAGGTCTATCCCGAAGGCCAGCCCTGGACGGCCTACCGCCAGTTCTGCCAGCATTTCCTGGCTCCCCTGGCACTGATGGCGCATACCGATGTGCGCTTGAGCCAACTACTGCGCGTCTACATCGACGGCATTCCCCTCGACCTGGCGAGCAGTCTGCTGCCCTGGCACACGCGCTTAAACCTGGGTTTGCAAACTCATATCCACCTGCATGCCCGCACGCAGCAGCGCTACGCCGACAAGACCGTCGATAAAGCCCAATACACCCGCTCGATCAATAAGACCCAACTGCTGGGTTTGATTGAAACGCTGGAAAGCGCCGTGCGTAAGCTGACCTGGAAACCGGCCGGTACGGAATGGGGCGCTTATTACGAAGACACCAATTACAGCGATACCGCCATGCAGCATAAGCAAGCGCTGGTGGCGCAGTACATCGACCAGATTGCCCCGCAGAGTGTCTGGGACCTGGGTGGTAACACCGGTGTGTTCAGCCGGATTGCCAGCCAGCAGGGTATTCCAACGCTATCGTTCGACATCGACCCGGCCGCGGTGGAGCAAAATTACCGTACGCTAAAAAAGAACAAAGAAACCAATTTGCTGCCGTTGGTGCTCGACCTGACCAATCCCAGCCCGGCGATTGGTTGGCACAACCAGGAGCGCGAGTCGCTCTTTGA
>JBNKDB010000562.1:0-2994 GCA_050288045.1 Anaerolineales bacterium
CGAGCTACACCTACGATGCCAACGGCAACCTGAAAGGTGATGGGCAGCGTTTTTTCACTTACGATTCGCTCAACCGCTTGGTGGGCGTGGGCGAGGCAAGCGGCAAAGCGGCTCGCTTCTGGCACGATGCGCTGGGCCGCCGCATTCTCGAACGAACGGGCGGCCGCGTCACCCAACTGATCGGCGCTGGCGATAACGTCATCGCCGAGTACCGTAATGGTGGTCTCTTTGCCCAGTATGTATTTGACGACGGGATTGATCGCCCGCTGCACATTGCCGCTGAAAATAGAGAGCATTGGTATCATGTGGATTTGGTGGGGTCTATACGAATACTGACAGACGTAGGGGGCGATTTGGCTGTTGATTATCGCTATACGCCTTTTGGTAGACTAGTTGTCTCGGCGAACAATGGTATTTTCAACCCTTGGCGCTATACGGCCCGTCGCTTCGATGTCGATTTGGGAACATACGACTATCGCGCGCGGCAGTATGACCCGCAGACTGGACGCTTTGTACAACGGGATCCCATTGAAATGGCAAACGGAACCAATCTATATAGTTATGCTGGTAACAGCCCCTTACGCTATATTGACCCATCGGGTCTGGGACGTCGTGAAAAAGGTGTTGACCCGTCAAATCTGGCCGCAGATTACTCGCTGATCTTGGAATCCTTGCTGAGCCAAGGGCTCGCTTCTGCAGTGGAGCTAAAAAACACCCAATATCTAAGGGCGCTGCAAGATGGCCTAGCAAGGTTCAACGTGGACAAAATGATTCACCGGATAAAATATGCAGAAATTATCCATGGGATAGATTATGGAGAACCATTCGCACCTCGCAATTACACATACCCTGAACAGATGAAGCCTCAAATTCAAGAGAGAATTCGGGCTCAACGCGTGCCGAACATAATTCGAGCGACAGGAGTGGCCCTAGTATTTGGATTCGAAGCCTTTAGAAGATATTGCAATGAGGAAAGCGCTGCTCAAATTGCGACTGGAACGAGTGCAACGGGATTGGCGGCCATAACATTCAGCTCCGCTATATTCAGCGCCTCTCGGGCAATTGGATGGACTGAACTTGCGGTCGCGGGTATGGATCTCTTGGCAAACCTGGTGGGCGCTCCAAAGGGAATAACGGACGCAACAGGATTTGCTGCCAGTAGCACGTTTACAGGGATGGTGACAAATGGGGTGAGCGATGCAGTGGATGCCGCTTGGCTTGTCGGTGGGAATCTACTATTCGGAACTGACAACATCGTGGCAATGGATAGAATGACAAAAAATAAAGCAAATAGTTCAACCCCGGCTTCTGGCTGGGCATTCATGGGTATGTTGCTGTCTGGCGGCGGCTGGAGTTCAAAGGGTGATCTAAGTAGATTTGTAGGTTCTTCGGAAAATACCGGCTTTTTCGCGGGGGTTGCCGAAAAGACTTCGGATCGAGCCGTGCGCGTCTCTAATCGTGTGGGAGGGGGAGTCTTTGGCGATGTAATGGCCTTTGGAGCAGGAACTCCAGGCGTAGGAGCAGTAGTTGCTGGCGGGACTTGGGGCGCGGACAAGGCGTCTGATCTTGTGTCTGATCTAATGGTCGAGTTATTTTGATGTGGCTAGCACGACAACTGCGCGATGCCATACCCTCAATCAGTGCGCATAACGCTAAAGTCAATCAACCCCAACGTTGCATAAATTTGTTGTTCAAATGAGCCTTTCCGGCAGCGTAAAGGAGAATGTTGCGCCTTGATCCGGCCTGCCTTCAGCCCAGATCCGGCCGCCATGCCGGGCAATGATGCGGTGCACAGTAGCCAGGCCGATACCCGTGCCCTCGAATTCATCGGCGCGATGCAGGCGCTGGAATACGCTGAACAGCCTGTCCACATAGGTCATGTCGAAGCCAACGCCGTTGTCGCGCACGAAAATCACGGCTTCGAAGCCTTGGCCGCGTATCGAGCCGATTTCGATTCGGGCCTGCTGACGGGGCCGGGTCAATTTCAGGGCGTTGGCAATCAGGTTGCTCAGTACCATTCGCAGGAGAGAAGAATCGCCGTTTACCGCGGGAAGTTCTGCTATGCACCACTCGATGCACCTGCCGGCAGCATCGGGTTCAAATTCCCGGATGACGTCACGAATTAGGGTTGCCGGGTCTACCTGTTGGACCGATAGTGCATGACGCGCCATGCGGGAGAAGGAAAGCAAATCGTCGATCAGCACTCCCATTTTTTTGACCGCTTCGAAAATGGCGTCCATGTAGTGCCGGCTCATTTCATCTAGTGCTGTTCCTGTTTTCTTTTCAAGCAGTTCCATAAATCCATCAATGTGGCGCAGAGGTGCGCGCAAGTCATGCGAGACAGAATAGGCAAAGGCCTCCAGTTCTTTGTTGGCTGCTGTCAGTTGGGCCGTGCGCTCGACGATCTGTCGCTCCAGATCTCGCTTGCGTTCTTCGGCAGCACGGCGTTGAACTTCTCTCGCCCGCCTGCGTCGCAGCAACTCGCCGGCTCCACTTCCCACAACCACCAGACCCAGAAGCAATATAAACCACGTCCTGCGCCAGAAGGGCCCCATCACGGTCACCTTGAGCGTGGCCTCCTGGTCGCTCCGCACACCATTATTGTTTGAGCCGCGCACGCGCAACATGTAGGTTCCATCCGGCAGACCAGAGTAACGGCCGTTGCGTTTGGTCCCGGCGTTGTACCAATCCTTATCCAAGCCTTCCAGTATGTATTGGTTTTGGTTTTGCTCCAGGAAGCGGTAGCTCAAGGCCGCCATCTCAAACTCAAAGAAGTTTTCATCCCAGTTCAAGGTGATGTCTTTCACCCATTCGGGCGCTATTCCTGTTGCCAGGGGTTTACCCCCCTTGCGTCAGTTTGGTGATATATACCGGGGCTTGATACGGGTTATCAGCAATTTGGTCGGGATGGAAATAGGTAACCCCGCCTGAGCCGGCCATCCAGATCTGTCCGTCCGGCAAGGTCACGGGGGCAGCCGCACATGCCAATCCGGG
>JBNKDB010000563.1:0-4151 GCA_050288045.1 Anaerolineales bacterium
GCTGCCATTGGCTGGGACCAGAAATTCGGGGTGGATGCATGGCACAGCGTGCCCGGTGAGCCGCACTTGCGCAAGGGGGTCGGGGTGGCGATGGTCATGCAAGGGACGGCGATCCCTTACCTGGATATGGGCGGAGCCAGCATCAAGATGAACGATGACGGCTCTTTCAATCTACTGGTGGGCGCTACCGACCTGGGTACCGGTTCGGATACCGTGCTGGGACAGATGGCGGCCGAAGTATTGGGTGTGCCTTTGCAGGACATCCTGGTGTATTCCTCGGATACCGATTTCACACCCTTCGATAAGGGCGCTTACGCATCCAGCACGACTTATATTTCCGGGACTGCGGTGGTGCGCGCTGCCGAAAAGGTAGCTGAACGCATCCGGGTGCGGGCGGCACTGATCCTCAACGAATCTGGCGAGGGGGAAGAGGTCAGTCCTGAGGAAATTCACCTGGAAGATCGCAAGGCTTATGCCCTGGATGGACGCTTTGCCACCTTTGAAGAGATCGGCCTGCACTCGCTGCACCACAGCGACCAGGAGCAGATCATGGGGGTGGGGTCGTTCATGTCGAAGGTAGCCCCACCACCTTTTGCGGCTCAGTTCGCCGAGGTTACAGTGGATGTGGAAACCGGCCAGGTAGTGGTCGATAAGCTGGTCATGGCGGTGGATTCGGGCAAGATCGTCAACCCGCTGACCGCCTCCGGGCAGATCGAAGGCGGCATGACCCAGGCGCTGGGTTACGCGGTGTGCGAAGAGTTGGTCTATGGCGAGGACGGGGAGCAGCGCGAAACGGATTTCCGAGATTATCATATCTTCCGCGCTCACGAAATGCCCGACCTGGAAACCATCTTCGTGGAGACTTACGAACCCACGCACCCCTTTGGTGTCAAGGCTGTGGCCGAAATCCCCATGGACGGGGTTGCCCCGGCCGTCGGCAATGCTATCCTGGATGCCTGCGGAGCCAAACTGGATAAGAACCCTGCCACGCCGGAACGCGTGTGGCAGGCGTTGAAGGCGAACTAGGAATTACGGATTTAGGAGCTAGAAATTAGGAATGAAGGTCGGGTGTAGAAGCCCGGCCTTTTGTATTTGTAAGCACTTTTAACGTAAAGTTTGCACGAAGATAAATTGACCGTATAAGTTTAGGCTAGAGATGGCTAAGATAAATTGTATTGGAAAAACGATTTATATTGACTGTACCCTTATTCAATTATTTCAATCACCTCACCACTGTTTGCATCGATAATCATGTCAATATCGCTGGGAGGACTCGTGAATATAGCTGCAGACACCCACCAAACAATGCTATCTCCAGTGCATTGAGGATTATAACGCGCTAGACTAAGTCCGACATTTGCATTTTCTGAACGCAAAATACTGGGATCAATATACTCAATTGCAATGTCCAGTGCTTCCTGAATTGATATTGAAAAGTCTTCCATCGTAATCGGCTTACATTGATTGATGGGATAGTTAGATGCGGCTACCTCTACTACAGTACATGTTCCTGTACAAGAAATATGCAAACCTTGATTATCTATGTTCGGTGAACTTACATAATAATTTGTTCTTGCTCTGCTCCGATCGACGCTAGATATGTATGCGTGTGAACTCACTTCATAAATGTACGCATCTTTGTCCCATTCTTGAGCATATTTCATAGCATTGTCCCAATTGTCTGTCACAGGATATACATAAAATGAAGAATTAATGGCTTCACTTAGCTCTTCTTCAGGTTTACATCCAGTGATAAGACTTGCGAACGACAAAACAAAGATGAAAAATATTGGAAGTTTATGTTTTGACATATTGATTTGTCCTTGTTGAAGCATCCCACAACATCCGAAGATTTCGCAATACCAATATTGCTCAAGGTTTTTTGATAGTATCTTAATTATATTCGTTATGTGATCAACTGTGTGCAACCACGGATGGTGGTTTCATCCAATGCGATAGGTGGGTAAATATCTTTGCCTTGCACCAAATCGATCACTTCCTGATCCAGGAATAAACTGCGGAAATTTGCCGCGATGGGGTGGGGGTCGACCAGCGCCACACCCATGTGTTGGATATGGTCAGGGTGTTCGCTCAAGTACTCGGCCAGACTGGGCCAGCGCATGGTCAGGATCGCCCATAAGGGCAATCGGTCTGCATCGATTTCCACACCGGTCAAGGTCACCAGGCCTTGGTAGATCACGTAGGTGTTGACTAGCCGTTTCATGGTGCGCGGGTTGGGGCCGGTCAGGTGCCTGAATTTTGCGAGGCGGTGTTCGGTGGCGGTGCGTACGTCCGGGTCGATCAGGCGTTTAGCGGCTGCAGAGCGGTACGCCATTTCGCGCAACCCATTGGCTGGTTGTGCCTGTATGGTTTCTATGATTTCGTTGGCGGAAACTTTTCCGCGTAATTCCTGCTCGGCTTCCGCTTCGAGCTTTTCATAATCTCCATCTGAGATGGGAAAGCCACCCGGCAGACGCAGCAAGTCATTCCAATAACTTTCTTTGTAGCTGGATAAAATTCCGGGAACTGGGGCAGAGAGTTGGAAGATTTTTTCCATGAAAAGGTGATCCAGCGGCAAGCCAGATTCGCCGACTTTGTCCTTAAATACTTTGTATACATCCGAGTAACTGGCACGCAACCACTCGGCGTCGGCGGCTACCACGTAAGTTACCGGCGCGCTCCTGAATAAGGTCTGGATGCCCTCCAATAGTTTGACCACATAGGTTGCCTCACAGCGATCCAGATCATCGATGAAAATGGCGACCGGGGAATCGATCCATTTGATCATCTGGGCGAAGTGTTTTTTGATGCGGTCGGTGGGATTTTGAGACATTTCGGAAAAATATTGGGCGGCCTGGGCAGTGCCCGGCAATAATGAACGGCTGAATGTATAGGCACTACCGGCGATCAGGGCTGCGACTCCCAAGAGAACATCGATCGTTTTGGCTTGGGCAACCAGATCGATGGGCTCGGGAGGCGTTTTGGTCTGGGAGCGCAGGAAAAATACCCCTAGATAAACGATCAGGGCGATGACGATTACAGCCAGCAGGCGCGGCAGTGATACTGTGAGAATTCGCCAACCTTGTTCCCGCAGCCAGAATGAGGCAGCCCGAAATTTACGCTTTCTCCATAACTGCTGCCGGGCTTGTTGGAAGACGGAGTTCATCAGCGCCCACCAGGGTGGATCGATACGTTGGTGCTGCCAGGCGTTGAAATTGATAACGATCCAGGGGCGCGTTTCAAAATCAGGGTTATTTTCCTGAGACACTTCTTGCATCAACGCATCGCCCAGGAAGCGCAGCAACGTGCTTTTGCCTGATCCCCACGGCCCATAGAGATGCAGGATGAAGGATTGATCCAGGAAAAAGTTATCAGAGGTTTTATGGTCAGTCTTATTAGTTTGCGCGCGCTGGTTGCGCAGAAAGCGCAGATATTTGGCGAGTGTCTTGGCGTACGAAACACGCCCCAGCTTATCTTCGAGAGCGGGATTATCCAGGTGTAGATAGGCGCGATCAGTCACACCCCAAAGTTCTTTTCCGAGCTGGGATAATAAAGCGTCGAAGTCAGAAGAAAGTTCGCTTTTAGTGGTTTCGATGAATGTGCTACCGAGTTGATCGGCGAGATCACTATCCAGGCGGCTTAAACCGAGAATTACCATACGGCCTCTGAATGACTCGGTGTCGTTGAGGTTGTAATGCTCCAATACCTCGGTGAGCCATTCCGTTACCGGCCTACGGATGGCAGTATCCATTTCGCTGACGCGTAAATCTTTTGACATACCACCAGCGTAATAATCGTGGGATTCCAATAGATAATTGGTGATTCTGGCTGCGGAAACCGGTGAACCATCACTGGATAGATTCCCAATCAGGCCTTTGACGGATGGTGAGGCAAGCTGCTCGAGCATTAATCCAGGGTCTAAATAAATTTCAGGCGGTGTGTATCCGGATTCCTGGATAACTTTGTTCAAGACTTCAGCTTGCGAAGGAGAAACCTTGAAGTTGGTACCGACATGGGCGGTGAAGAGTTGGTGCTTTTCCCACTCGGGCGTATTCTGGAACTGCTGCCGGAGGATGGGTTCAGCGAAGCGGACTTCGTAGACAACCTCAACCATAAGTTCATCCAGTTGGTTTGCAGATGATTGCTTGATG
>JBNKDB010000564.1:0-2365 GCA_050288045.1 Anaerolineales bacterium
AAACGACTGGTCGTGTTGGGCATTTTCCTCTCCGGCTGCCTGATCTACCAACTACCGCCGGTGAAAAACCGGCTCGGCCCGCGCCTCGAAGAATGGTCGGCGGAAATCTTCTACAGCCTGAATCCCCCCGAAGAAGTCGTATTTATACCCGAGGTCGACCAGGAAAAGCAGATCGAAGCGATCGTCAAAGCCACCTTCTCGGCAATGACACCGACCGCCCCCGCTGTGGCGCTGGAACCTTCCGCCACGCTCAAACCCGGCGAACCTACCCCCACACTCGGTCCCACGCTGACGCCCACGATCACCGGCACGCCCTTACCGGCCAACGTGCAATTGGACGGCGTACGTTACATGGATCAGCACGGGGTGTGGAACTACTGCGGCCCGGCCAACCTGGCCATGTCGCTATCTTATTGGGGCTGGGGCGGCAATCGCTACGACACCGGCACGTATCTGCGTGGGGGTATCGACCGCGAAGACGACAAGAACATAATGCCCTATGAAATGGCAGATTACGTCGAGACGCAGACCGACCTGGAAATGGTCGTGCGCGTCGGTGGTGATCTCAGTTTAGTGAAGAATTTCCTCGCCAACGATTACGTCGTGCTGGTCGAGAAAGGTTTCTACCTGGAAGGCATCGGCTGGATGGGCCACTACCTGACTCTGACCGGCTACAATGAAGCCACCCAGGAATTTATCGGCCAAGACTCCTACGTTGGGGCGGATACCCACTTCGACTACCAGGTGATTTACGACGCCTGGCGGGCATTCAACTACACCTTTATGGTGCCCTACCCACCCGACAAGCAAGCCGAAGTGCTGCAACTGCTCGGCCCGTGGGCAGACGAGAAATGGGCCATCCGCCACGCGCTGGAACGCGCCTACCAGGACGCCGAAGAGCTGACCGGGCGCGATCAGTACTTCGCCTGGTTCAACATCGGCACCAACCACGTCGACCTGCTCGAATACAGCGATGCCGCCTTTGCCTACGATTATTCGTTCACGCTGTACGCCAACCTGCCTGAGGATGTCCGCCCCTGGCGGATGGTCTGGTACCAGACCGGGCCGTATAAGGCCTATTACTACACCGGGCGCTACGGCGACGTGAACCAACTGGCGACCACCACCCTGGATGCCATGAAAGACCCTATCCTCGAAGAAAGCTACTACTGGCGCGGCCTGGCGCGCGAAGCCCTGGGAGATATCGATGGGGCAATCGATGATATGCGCGAGGCCGTCACCTTGAACCCCAACTTCGGCGCAGGCTGGAACCAGCTCGAACGCCTGGAAGCGAGACAATAGCTTGGTCAAAATCCTGCACTTTGCCGACGCCCACATCGACATGAGCAATTTCGGCCGCCACGACCCCGAAAGCGGCCTGCCCGTACGCGTGATGGATTTCCTCAAATCGTTGGATACGATTGTGGATTCCGCCATTGAGGAGAAAGTCGACCTGGTGGTATTCGCCGGGGACGCCTACAAAGACCGTAACCCGGCCCCGACCTTCCAGCGCGAGTGGGACAAGCGCATGATGCGCCTCTCGGCCGCCGGGATTCCCACGGTGTTGATCGTTGGCAACCACGACATGTCCCCCAGCCTGGCGCGCGCCCATGCCCTGACCGAACTCAAGACCCTGCAAGTGCCCCACATCCACGTGATCGACGAACCCACCTTCCTGCACCCTGCCGACCTGGACGACGTCCCCGTGCAGATTTTGGCGATTCCCTGGATCACGCGCTCCGGCATGCTGGCGCACCTCGACTTTCGCCCCGGCGAACCTGGCAAGATCTTCGAGGAACTCGAAAAACGCCTCGCCGCTCTGATCGATACCTGGCTGGAAAAAGCCGATCCCAATCTGCCAACCATCTTGACCGCCCATGCCACCATTCAGGGCGCCAAGTACGGCGGCGAACGCACCGTGATGCTGGGCGGCGATCTGGTGCTCTCCGGCGGATTGGTGCGCAACCCCAAACTCGATTACGTTGCCCTCGGCCATATCCACAAGCCACAAGACTTGAACGAAGGCGAACAGCCGCCGGTGATCTACCCTGGCTCGATCGAGCGCGTCGACTTTGGCGAAGCCAAGGACAAGAAATACTTCATCATCGCCACCCTGGAAAAAGGCCAGCCTACCGCAGTGGAGTGGCGCGAACTGACCGGCATCCGCAAGTTCGTCGACTGCTACAAGAAACTAGAATCCGACAAAGACGTGACTGCATCCATCGCCAAGGTACTCCCCAAAACCGAAGCCATGACCGATGCCATCGTGCGCCTGGTGCTGGAATACCCGCGCCAGTGGGAAGCCTTGATTGACGAGGCCGCCCTGCGCGAACTGACCGCCACATCCTTCGAGTTCCACCTGATC
>JBNKDB010000565.1:0-4705 GCA_050288045.1 Anaerolineales bacterium
TATCATTAATCCATCTTTATTAGCCCGATCATTTCCATCGATCGGAACGTGTTGGGAACTTCCAAACCATTAAATCCAATAAGGAAAGAGGAAGCAATGACAGATAGCAATGCCTCCAGTTCGTTCCCCGGGCGCGACGAAATCTATGCGGCGGCGGAATTATTGGTTGATGAGAATTTCGATGAAGCTACGATTGCCAACGCGGTTGCCGAGATGCTGGCGGCTTTTGGGGAAGACCCTCAGCGGGAAGGATTGGCGCGCACGCCGACGCGCGTCTCCCAGGCTTATCGGGAACTGTTGGCCGGTTATTGGGTCGATCCGTTTGAAATGTTCCATGATGCGTTCTTTGAGGGCGATTATGATGAGATGGTATTGGTGCGGGATATCGAATATTACAGCATGTGCGAACATCATTTGATCCCTTTTCTGGGACGGGCACATGTGGCCTATATTCCCGATAAACGCATCATCGGACTGTCAAAAATCCCGCGCATTGTGGATATGTTCGCGCGTCGTTTGCAGGTGCAGGAACGGATGACGCGCCAGATTGCAGACTTCCTGGCGACTTTGTTAGAACCGAAGGGTGTGGCGGTGATGATCGAAGGACTGCATATGTGCATGATGATGCGTGGTGTGAAGAAACGCGATGCGCGCATGACGACTTCGATGATGTATGGTGTCTTCCAAGACAATGCGGCCAGCCGCAACGAGTTCCTCGATAGCATCTCGCGCGGCGCTCCCCCGATGCATTTTTGATTTTTCTTGCATTTTTGTAAGTATTTGAGAGGTTAAAAACGAGTTAGCCTATTGCTTTTGTTTTTAAAAGCTTTACAATGTATATAGGAGATGGTCCTTAACAATCTATTATAAAGGAGGTGGTGGGTTATGAAAGAACTTGGCGTCCTGAAGGGCCAGGGACTCGTTGAGTATGCCTTGATTCTCACTTTTGTTGCCGTTGTTGTGGTAATCATCCTGGCCTTTTTTGGGCCAGCAATCAGCGGCGTATTCAGTAATATTATTGCGGGACTATAATTTATTCCAGAAGCAATACATTTATTTATCAACGAAGTCCTCCACGCAAAATCCCGATGTCAAAATCGGGATTTTGTATTTAAAGGTCTGTGACTGATTTGAACTGGACGTGGGTCTGGAACTTTTTGGCTGTGTCGGCGATCCTTTCCCCGCTTTGTGGATGTAGATAGCCGGGGTAGATCTCGGCCAGAGGAATTGCCAGGTGGGGCTGTTCCCAGATCTCGGGATCTATCAACTGGTCGTTGTGGATCAAGATGTCCAGATCGATGGGGCGCGGAGCGTACTTGTCAGCGGTGCGCACGCGTCCCATCTGGGCTTCGATCTGGCGCAATTCGTTTTTTAGTGCCCCCACTGCTAAGGGAGATTTGATACAGGCTACGGCGTTGAGGAACTTGGGACCATCTGTGCCAACTGGTGGCGTTTCCCAAATCGTGGAGATAGCCTGGAGCGGCCCAAGTGAGCGCAACATTTCAAAGGCGTGCGGCAGGTTATGGCGCGGCTGGACGTTCGAACCGAGACTGATGTAGACAGTGTATGTGGTTTGTTCAGGACTGGCGTTCACGTTCGATCTCTACACCCACCGATTCGGCGAAACGCACTGCGCCGGGCTTTTCGACACGCACCTGCACTTTTTGTACATTGGGTTGGGCCAGGCACAGGTCGGCAATATCCCCGGCCAAAGCCTCCACAGTGAAGCGCTCGGCGCTTTCAGCGTGGGCCTGGGCCTTCTTGGCAACCGTGCGGTAGTTGATGCAATCGGCGATGTCGTCGCTTTGGTGGGCCTTGCGCAGGTCGCCAAACAGTGTGATGTTAATGAGAATGTCTTGTTTCTTTTCGCGCTCCCAATCGTTGATACCGATGATGCCGCGAGCAAGCAGGTTTTTAATAATGACCTTGTCCATGGAAAAAGTTCCTTTGTGTTAGATGAGATGGCGGCCACCGTCCAGGTGGACGATCTCTCCGGTGATGTAGGTTGGGCCGTCGAGCAGGAAGCGTAAGGTTTCGCCAACTTCGTCCAGTTCGGCCCAGCGTTCGGCAGGGACCTGAGCGATGGCTTTTTCGGGGTCGCCGCCATCGCTAGGAGGCAGGATCGCACCGAAAGCAATGCCGTTGACGGTGATGTTAGGAGCCAGTTCGATGGCTGTCGATTGGGTCAGGGCAGCTAACCCGGCTTTGCTGATCGTGTAGGGCAGATGGTCGCGGCCAGGCCGCAAGGCACGCCAATCCAGGATATTGACAATACGGCCCGGGCGGGTTTTGCCAACATGGGCAGCAAAAGCTTTGCTGAGTACGAACGGCGCAGTCAGGTTGATGCGTAGATGGCGTTCCCAGGCGTTCAGATCGGTTGTGGCCAGATCGATGGGATCGAAGATGGCGGCGTTGTTGACCAGGGCGAAAAGCTCGCCGAACTGAGCCGCCCGACTGATTAGTGTATCGACTTGTTCAGGATCGTTGAGATCGGCCTGGATCGTGTGGGCTGCGACACCCAAGGCAGCGGCATCGACTTTGGTCTTTTCGGCTGCCTCGGAGGAAGAACCATAATGAATGATGACGTTGGCTCCGGCCTGCGCCATCGCCAATGTCATGGCGCGGCCAACGCGTACGGCAGCACCGGTGATGAGGATATATTTACCAGCCAGGCTCATCATTCACCTGTGGTTTCGATTGCTGGGGTGGGTGCTGTCTCTGAGGGGAACAGCCGTTTATACAATCCGAACAGCCCTAAGGCCAGCATGATCCAGGCGGCGATCTGGGCGGAACGCATGCCGCCAAGCACCACGACGCTGTCCCCGCGGAAAGCTTCGACGAAAAGACGTGCTCCAGCGGAGAGCGTGATGAGCTGTAAGAAGAGTACCCCGGGTGCAAGCTTATGGCGGCGAGGCCTGACCAGCAGCAGCCAAAGGATAAAATTGGCGATCAGAGCCTGGTATATCTGGGTAGGGTGGCGGGTTGCCCCCCACAGTTCGATGCCCCAGGGCAGGTCGGTGGGCGAGCCAAAGGCAGCCCCCGAAGAGAGATCGGCGACGGGCAGGGCAACCAGCATAACGGCGAGCAGCGGCGTGAGTGCGTCGAGAGTGGGCCATAGGGTCAGGTTTTTGCGCTGGCCGTACACCAGCCCGGCAATCCCGGCCATCGCAATGCCACCGAAGGGATCGAGTAGGCTGGGGTTGAGGGTGAAGATGCCCAGCAAATTGGCTGTGAAGGCTGAGGGATAACGCACGACATATGAAAGGCGGGCACCAATCACCCCGGCGATCAGCATGGTGAAGACTAAGTTGTAGAGTAGATCGGGCTTGACGCCAAAGCGTTTGCTGTGACGTTCGGCCATGGTAAGGCCGAGCCAAAGGCCAAGGATGGCGATCAGACCAGGGAGTTGCAGGGAGATTGGACCAAGGGTGAGGGTAGGGAACATTAACGACCGCCTTCCAATAACTGCTCGACGCGTACGCGTAGCAGCGATTCGGACATCGAGCCGATGACCACTTCCTGAATCTGCCCGTCCCGGTCGATAAAGAAGGAAGAAGGCAGCGAACGCAGCTCATATTGATCTGAGGTTTGGCCATCCATGTCCAGCACGATGGGGAAGGTCAAGCCGAGTTCTGCGGCAAAAGCCATTGCATTGGGGATACTATCCTGGTGGGTGGCGTTCACGGCCAGAATGGTGAAGCCTTGATCCTTATAGGCTTCATAGACCTGCTGCATGGCAGGCATTTCCATGCGGCACGGGCCGCACCAACTGGCCCACAAATTGACCAGCACAACTTGGCCGCGTAGGTCGGAAAGGGTGACGGTTTCCCCGTCTGGAGTTTTCAGCGTAAAATCAGGGGCCTGAAAACCGGCCTGTGGGGCGGGAATACCGCCCTGAGTGGTGCTGCCGGGCGGGGCAACACTGATCCCAATCCAGGCTGCGCCAAGAATAAGCACGCCAATTGAGAAAATGAGCCAATTACGTTGGGAGGTTAAGGGCATGAGTTTCTCCGGTAGTGGTTAACATAAAATATTGCTTAGAGAGCTTATACAGTATTTCACTCGAAACTCCGCTTTTGTATAGAAATTATAGTACATTTCAAGTAGTGCTTAGACGATCCGCCTGGTGGAGATATTACTGTGGTTGAAAGTGTGCTTTTTCGTATCCAAAGCTAGACCTTACAAGAGTATTACGAGGCAATTAGGGGGCAGTGAGAGTCGCTTAATTTTCTGTTGACAGTTGATAATCGGTTATTTATGATGGGAAAAGTAATATTCGATACTCACTATGTGATTAAGGAGACAGCTATGAATAAAAGATACCTGACAGCAATCATTTTCTTGCTTATTGGCGCAATGGTCCTGGCCGCTTGTGGTGGCGGGGACGGCGACCAAGGCAGCACCGATGACACGACGGTGATGGAAGAATCTCCCGAAGACGAAGAGATGATGGAAGATGAAGAAATGATGGACGAGGATCATCCTGAAGATGAGATGATGGAAGACGATGAAGCCATGATGGATGAAGAAATGGGGGATGGCGAGCATCCTGAAGATGATGAGATGATGGAAGAGGACGACATGGGGGATGAGGAAATGATGGAAGACGAGGGGGCGATGGTGCAGGAACTCCCGCTGGGCGGCACAGACTTCCACGCCTCCAATCCGGCTGACGTGCAATTGGCATCCGGGCAGGTGCAGTTCG
>JBNKDB010000566.1:0-5498 GCA_050288045.1 Anaerolineales bacterium
CGCTGCGGGATAAACCCAACCAGGATTCTGGAATAGCCGTGCTGACAGCAGCACCAGCAAGGCATCATAGATCAGAACAAGCGCCAGAAGCACTGGAATATGAGCGACCAACATCGTTCCCACGATCAAAGCCAGATAGCCGGTCAGGTAGACAGGAAGTGCGTATCTATCTCCCTGTTCGGATACTGCTAGACGCCGCCGGAACCAGCGTCCGGCCAACACCCCCAGCAATCCAAAGACCAGGAACATCAATCCGTAGAGTTCATGCTGTGCCTGCGGAAGCCCCCAGGATAGCAAATATACACACCACACCGGCACCAACAGCAGCGCCGGATACAGATACCGGCTCGCTTTTAGGACCGACATGCTTTCATGCGCGCTCGCCAACGCCCGGTAATCCAGCCAAGCAGCCAGTACGTACAGACCGATTGCCAATCCAAAGCTGTATTTGCCGGTATCCACATCGGCGATGCCCCAAAGTAACGCGAATGCAAGTAAAACATGTGTGACGACATTCAACGGCAATACATATTTCCATTGAATCCTGGGCTTCAAATACAGGTAAATGACGTAAAGCAGCCAGGCCAGCATCACCCAACTGATCGCGAATTCAGGGATGGAGAACCGCCACTTGAAAAACCACCCCATCCGGGTTAGGATCGTCCAGGGTGCGAACAGTACCATCGCCGCCAGCCACACGAAGCGTGCCTGCCTAAACATACGCGCCAACAAGGCATAGAGCGCTACCACAAACAATAGACAGATCACTGCCCAGGTTTGCTGTGTGCGCTGCCCACCCAAAATCCAGAGATTGCGGATCAAGGCCAGCCCAATCGCTCCGGCCGAAATTACCCACCCGGCAATCAGTAATGGCCGTCTATACAAGCGCCACGCCAGACGGTCGTACGCTTGCAAGCGCGCTGAAAAGCGAATATAACGCCGTCCATAGTGCAGACCGCGCTCCGCCAATACGTAAATGATCGCGCCAATCGCAGCCAGCACTGCCGAACGCCCGCTGCCGCTGCTCAAAATAATGGCGATGAATCCGCCCCCAGCCGCCCCCAACCAGGCCGCGACGTGTCCCCAGGCCTCCTTATATTTCCCCCAAGCAAAAAAGCCGTACATGATTCCCAGCACCAACTGCGTGCCCGCCCCCCACAAACGCATCGTATCCGTCCACTCTACCGAATAAATTGCATGTCCCAGGGGGCGAATGTAAATGATCAGCAGCACAATAGAAGCTATAAGATGCGCGCTGATATATAGCGGGCTGAGGAACGCTCCTGTGAACGTCTGCGATCTTCGTCGCTCAATCAACAACCCACCCAGGAAATAGAGTGCTACCAGTGTCCCCAACCCAAAGGTAATCCCTTCCCGCATCAATTCAAATTCATTCAGCAAGAGCGCAAAGCCCACCGCACCGACCAATCCCCCCAAGAGCAGATTTAGCCTGACACGGCTCGCAAATGCATCTACGAAATACAACCCACCCAACGCCAGCACAACGAACGATAGCGTATAGCTGAACCCGAGCATCCATAAAGCAACGAATATGGTAATGTGATTGACCACCAGGCCGGTCAAATACCAGGGTAAATGGAAAGCCCGGTCATATGTTTTAAGGCGATAGCTGACTAACGCCATCACCCAGGCCAATGCCGTCAACGCCAGCGGTAGGATTTCGTCAGCAGGCTGTAGATTGTCGACGATTACCCATAGCCAAAATGGCAAAGCCAGTGCCGCCAACCAATGGAAGTGCGTGCGGAATTGTTCTTTCTCGGTAGCAAAACCCGGCGCATTCAAATATGCTAACCTGGCTCCCCATGACGTAAGTCCGAACCAGTTCCCCAGGCTGTACGCCAGAAGTTTCCCATCGTACTGCACGAGCGGCGGCAGCAATGCCAGCAATGCGACTACGTAACCGGCACGCACGAGCGGAACAGTAAACTGCACTCCCGTCTCGGGGGGGTTCTTGCCAATCCAAAACGCTGCCAGGATGTGAATGATTGCCAGTGAAGCCCAGCCCGCGCCCATTTCACCGGTCGTCAATCCAATTTCACCAATCAAGAAACTAGTCGCGCTGACAGACAACAACGAAGCCACGTAAAGATAATGTGGGCGCTGCCACAGCCCAGCGGCCAAGATCGCCGCGCCTGCCAAAACAATATGCGTACTGGCCGCGGCCGCGCCGCTGCGCAGGTCAGTAAGCGCCCAAAATGGTGTGAGAATCAGCAAGGCCGTACCCCAGACATTCAGCACGCGGCCATGCCCTTTGAACACGGCGTCTTCGCTTTTCGTCAAATACCACCCGACATAAAAATAGATCGGCACAACCAGCGAAATCCCAAAAGCCTGCCAGGCCGAGTTCGTTCCGGTCGCTTCGAAGATCGCCCCTTGCAACATATAGACCGAAACCGGCAGTGCGGCCGGAGCCAGCAATCCCAGGCTGCGGCTGCGATGGTAGATCGCCCCCCAGCCAAAAATAAAGCTACCCAACAACCAGCTAACCGTCATGGCGTAATGCAGCGTATCGTATGTAAGCCGGTCAACGATGCGCCACCCCAACGTCAGCGGCATCAGGATCGCGGGAATCAGTAGTGCCATATAACGGAATGGATCGACGAATACACCGATCTTACCCGCTTCCGAACGCCGCGAGAGCAGCGTGGCAATTACTAGTGACACCACCGCCAGCAACGAAAGCCCGGCCGAAAACCAATCACGCGATAGGTCGAGGATTTCAATCGTTGACAGCACCAGACTGCCCGCCGCCGTCACCACCAGATAACCGAAGAACTCGCTCTGAACGTTCAAGGTCAAAAGGATGTAGGCTCCCAGACAAACCACTGAGGTCAGCAGCCAGAACTCCGCCCAGTATTCCGGCGGGTTGCCATAATTGGCATATACCGTATAAAAATCAATCGGAATGAGCAGTGCCGCAATCGCCTCGATCGCTACCCCCGAACGACTCAATGGCGTTTTCTGGCGTACGTACCAGCCGACCAGGAAAAACACCAACGTAAAGGCGGAGGGGATTGCCACCCGTACCGCAGGGGAGAAGTTCCGCCAACCCCAGATTACGAAGGAGAGCGCCGCCGCAAACAACAAAAAGATACCGAGGAAAAGCACCGCTTGCAGCGTGCGTTCGGACAACATCGAGCGCATGATGCGTTCACGCAGTGGCAGCTTAGGAGGCGGCGGAACAATATCCTCGATTTCCGGCACTTCATAGACCTGTTCCGGACGTGTTTCTTCTTCGATCTTCTCTACACCAGCTTCACCTTCAAGTTCTTCGTCCGGTTCAGGATGCAATCCCAGTGCGATCTCCAATTGCTCCTTTTGCTGGTGGAGATCGTTTAATACCTCGCTATCCAGAAAGTGGAGCTTCCCCTCATCCCGGTACAACTGAATTTGTTGTAACAAAAACGCATTGACTTCCAGTTGGTCCTGTGCTGAATCCGGATAATTCGGGCGTGCAAAATTCCCCAGTCGTTTCCGTAAGTCTTCTATCCGAATCTCGATCTCACGCCGTAAAATCAGTAAAGATACATTGTCCAATACCCGAGCATTTTGCCAGGTAGTTAGCAGGCTGAATAACGCTTCAAATCGAATCAGCTCTTGCCAGCGTTGCGGCGCTTCTTTCACCGAAAACGGTCTAGCGCGCAGACCCAAAGCAATCTCAAGCTCTTGCAAACGTCCCCGATATCGAAATACCAAAGCCTTCTTTTGGGGAGCTTGCATTTCATTTGCCCCCCAGGTATCAATTTCATACAGCATCCATTTGATATGGGTCAGTTCGACGATTTGATCTACATCCCCACTGAAGTTGCAGTTAGGACAAGGCTGATTGGCTTGATATTCCAAATAGTTGCATTTCGGACAATGCATACACCCTCTAGGTCATTATGTATTTGAGCGGTACATGGTACAAACAGCTTCGATCATATATCGACCCATCAATCATTATATACGATTTCGATCTGTATGTCCTACATCCAAGAACGCTCGGGAGAGCACTTGAGTGCTTGCAAGTAGGGTAACAAGCACCAACCAACACTTGGCAACCAGATATAATCAGGTATGATTTTTTATGGATATTCCCTCTGAAAACCAAGAATGGAAAACACCTTGAAAACTCAATACACTAAAACACCGCCAATCGACTATCCCCAACAGGCAACTCCCGATACATACACAACAACGGTTTTTGAACCCAGCTTCGAGCAGCGCCGGGAGGCATTCTGGCAACACATTCTGCATAATCCCGCTCCAGAACGCAGCAGCAAACGCGCTTACTACGAAGTCGCCCGTGCCGCCGCCGGCGGTAGGCCTCACGAAGGCATCCTCCATGAAACGCTGACCGAGTTCATCGAAAGCCGCGCCGATTGCGCTGATTTCGCCATCCATGCCATCATCCGTATGCTCTGCCAGATCCCGGAACGTTTCAGCCAGGAATTGCGCGATCATGCCAAAACGGCTATCCTGGGCTTCAAGTATTGGCCCGACGAGCCCGGACGCGATGGTATGTGCACCTGGACAGAAAATCACCAGATTCTTTTCGCCTCCGCCGCTTACCTGGTTGGTCAGTTGTACCCGGATGACATCTTTTCGAACACCGGTCACACCGGTAGGCAGAAAATGGAGATCAACCGCCCTCGAATCCTGCGCTGGCTGGACTTACGCTTCAAGACCGGCTTTAGCGAATGGCTTTCCAATGTGTATTACGATGAAGATTTCGCTGCTCTGTTGAACTTGTTGGATTTCGCAGCCGATGAAGAGCTTCGTCAGCGCGCCAAAATGATCGTTGACCTGCTGCTTTTCGATATGGCACTCAACAGCTTCAAAGGCGTATTCGGCAGCACGCATGGTCGCAGCTACGAAGAACACAAGAAATGGGCACATCTGGAAGGCACTACCGATATTGCCAAACTGCTGTTCGGCACCGGCATGTTTTCCGGCTACGACAACATGAGCGTGGTACTGTTTGCAATGAGTGAAAACTACCGACTGCCGCAGGTGATATTCGATGTTGCCAATACCCCTGCCACTTTTGAAAATCGCCAACGCATGGGCATCAAGGTCTCCGAGGCAGAACGCTGGGGGCTGAAATTCGATAACTTCGAAGACAGCATGGTTTTGCTCAGCCTGGAAGCCTACCTGCATCCGCGCACCGCCAACCTGACCATACGCATGCTCGATGAGTTCAACTGGTGGGGAAACGCCTTCTTCAAAGATTTCGCCGATCACAAACGCCTGATCGACTCCATCCGGCGTCTCGGCCTCTTACCCTGGCTGGCGCGCCTGATCCAGCGCGATGTCTCTCGCAATACACGCGAGGAAGTTGACATCTACACATACCGCACCCCGGATTACATGCTAAGCAGCGCCCCGGATTATCGTCCTGGTTATGGTGGCGACCAGCAGCATATCTGGCAAGCCACGCTTGGTCCAGACGCGGTCTGCTTTACCACGCACCCGCCGCGCCGGGAAGGCCCAAC
>JBNKDB010000567.1:0-3062 GCA_050288045.1 Anaerolineales bacterium
ATCCCGGATGATATCCCCGAATTCGACGCCCAGATCAGGCTGGTGATGGATGGGGACACCCGCACACGCATCTTCTATGAAAATGTATCCAAAAAGCAATTGGAAGCCTATTTGCAAACGCTGGAAGCTGCCGGTTTCAGCCTGGAATATAAAATCTACGTGGCGGAAGGCCACCCGGATAATTCTGCCGAACGCATCAAAAAAGGCGAATACGACGCGGTCTACATTACCAAAGGCGATTACAAATTACGCATTGAATGGGGCGAGGATTCGACCGTGCTGGATATTGAAAAGCACGATTCCCCGTAGTGCAGTTAAAAAAATACATGCCCGGGTGAGGGGGGCACCCCGACATGTATGCTGACATTATACGCAAATTGCCGCAGATTGCAAGTTCGTTGTCTATACTGCAAAAAGACAAAAGTCCTGCATTGTCTATGGCGCTGCGGTTTCCAATTGTGGGTCGGGCCATAAGGCTGCCACGACCGCATCCACCTTTTCAGCGGCGGGTGGGGCATCTCTAAGGTTGGCCCATTGCAATGCGCTGCCAAAGATCGACCAGCTAAAGACTTCGGCTTTGGTTTCCAGCAATAACTCATCATCGCCATATTTTTCTGCCAGCCACTCTTTCATGATTGCTTTGAGCTGCGGTTGCACTTGCGTGTGCAGCAAAGGGAACACCGGCGGGTGACCGGCTTCCCCGGGATGGCAGCTCCCCAAGAACTCTCCCAGGAATTTGAATACACCCAGGGTCAGGCAATTTAGATTTTCGTAGGTCAGTTCCGGAGTTTCGGGCAGCCAATCTTTTAGTTGTTCTTCGAACATGTATTGGATGCCGTATTTCGCCAGTTCCTCTTTGTTATAAAAGTGGGCATAGAAGGTTGCCCGGTTCACACGGGCGCGTTCCGTGATCTCCTGGACGGTGATTTTCTTGTAGGTTTTCTCTTGCAGTAGTTCGTTGAATGCCTGCAACAAGGCTTCGCGAGTTTTTACAACCCGGGGGTCGATGTATTCATTGTCCAACATTTTCTCCTTTTTGTCGCTTATCCAATAAAGCAGGGTATTTGTTGGTTGACGACACATTGCTAACTTATTATATTATACAACACTTGTTGTTAAAGCGGCAATTGTTTATTTTGGTTCGTAGAAGGAGTATAAGCATATGAATATCGCTTTATGGATTGTACAAGGGGTGCTGGCAGCAATATTTTTGATGACCGGGAGCATGAAGCTTTTCCGGGAAAAGGATACCCTCAAGGAAATGGGCATGGCTTATGTCGAGGATTTCTCGCAAAGTCAGCTGCGCCTGATCGGAGCTGTTGAAATACTTGGGGCAATGGGCCTGATCTTGCCGGCTTTGGTTGGCATCCTGCCGGTGCTGACCCCCTTTGCCGGTGTTGGTTTGGTCTTGGTGATGGTGGGCGCGGCATATACGCATCTGCGCCGCGCCGAAAGCCAGATGATCGTGGTCAATCTTGTGCTGCTGGCCATGGCGGCTTTTGTAGCTTATGGGCGCTTTTTGTTGGTCCCGTTTTCCTAATCGATTCCCAATCGGCAGAACCTGCAATCCTAAAATTGCAGGTTCTGCTTTTTAATTTAACGTAAAAGTGTGATCCGGCGGAAAGTCTCGGCGTATTCGAAGGATAGGTTTTCAGCCGATTGGCGGCAGCGCTCGCGGATGCGTTCATCCAATTCTTTCAGGTCGCCCACCTGACTCTTGTGCTCGCTCAGGGCGGCGATCTTCGCATCAATCGTAGCACTGATGTCCACCCAGTAATCGGGCTGGTCGGTGAACAGCAGGAACACGTCGAGCACGTTGTGGGCAGCCAAACCCTCTTCCTCGTGTTCGGGGAAGTTCAGGCGGTCGCGGGCCAGTGGGAAAATCGCATCCAGTGTGGTAGCGCCTACTGTACGATGGTCGCGGTGGTTGATGCGATGCTCGCCGATGTACGTGGTCGGGTCGTGGGTGACGATGATGTCCGGGCG
The DNA here is from genome assembly GCA_050288045.1 of Anaerolineales bacterium. Lineage (GTDB taxonomy): Bacteria > Chloroflexota > Anaerolineae > Anaerolineales > UBA11579 > JAFGRA01. Next base: position 1,987 of record JBNKDB010000567.1, read on the forward strand.
GTGCAGGCGGATCTGGCGCACGATCTGGCCGCGCAGTTCCTGTGTATTTTCGACTTCGCCATCGCGCCAACCCAGGAAAACCACCTCATCTACCCCGGCAGCCTTGGCGGCGGCGATTTGCTCGGCGTGGCGGAGGCGGGTAATTTCTTCTCGGGTCATGCCGGGTTCGCTGCTGCCTTTATCGCCGTCGGTCACGATCGCGTAAGTTACTTTGGCCCCGGCGCGCGTCCAGCGTGTCACCGTCCCGGCGGCGCCGAATTCGGGGTCGTCTGGATGGGCAACGATTACCAATACGCGTTCGGGTTGCGGGAATGCAGTCATACGATGTTTACCTTCTTCTATGGGATTTGGTGGATTATAGTACAAAAAAATTACTCTGGTCGGAATAACCAGAGTAATCGATACGTTGAAGGTTGTTTGGGGGATTAGATCACGTCGCTTTTGCGCTTGCGGAACATCGGGCGGATCAGGTACCACAACCCCAGCACGATTAGCAGCACCGGCCAGTATTCGCGGTAGGGCACGGTATCCGGGCCGAAGATGGCCGAGAAGATCGCGAAAAGGATCACGCCCCAGAGCATACTGCCGCCGCCTTCGCGGATGGCTTTCTCGAACTTGCCTTCGAACAGGTACATCAGGAAAGTGCCTGCGCCAACAAAAGCCGGGACAAGCATCCAGAACGTCCACTGCTCCCAATGGCCAGTCGTGTTGAAGTAATATAGCAGCCCGCCAATCCCGCTGATGATCGCGCCGGGGACGGCCATGCCGCTGGTTCCGGTCAGCAGGGCGATCAGAATGAACAGCACACCCAGGCTGAGGATCCAGACTGGCCATGCCAACCAATCGACGAATTCGGGGATCCAGCCAAATTGTTGCGCCAGGAAGAAACCTCCCACGAGCACCAGCAAGATGCCCCATCCGACACTTGCTCTTCTATCTCTACTCATTGTAAACTCCTTAGATCTTATTAAAGATAAATCCGTTTTCTATAATAGTATACGGGAAATCGAAGGAAAGGTTGTATGGAATCGAGGGGAATTTAGCAGGCGACGTCTCGACCTGTCCCGACTGCCCTG
>JBNKDB010000568.1:0-2931 GCA_050288045.1 Anaerolineales bacterium
CCACGCGGCACTTTTTCACCTACCATCTTCGTGTTGCTGACTGATGGCGAAAACACCGATTCGCCCGATCCGCTCGAAGCCGCCCAAACTGCCATCGAGCAAGGTGTACGCATCTATACCGTGGGTGTTGGCACTACCGCCGGGACTACGTTAGAGATCGACGGTTTCAACGTTTACACCCAATTAAACGACGATATTCTGAAAGAAATCGCTGCGCTGACCGAGGGAGAATATTACAACGCTGAGAGTTCGGATGACGTTTTCAATATCTACGAAAGTTTGCGACCCCAGTTCGTGATCCGGCCGGAAAGAACTGAGATCACAGCCGTCCTCACCGGGATCAGTATGCTCGTCCTGTTGATTGGTGGTTTATTATCGTTATTCTGGTTTGGTCGCATCGCATGATTGGAGATTCGAGATGGGATTGATCTGGTCTAATTTTATCTTTCTGCTTGCCCTCGTCCCACTGATCATCGCGCTCTATATCTGGATATTAAAACGCCGCAAACGATTTGCTGTGCGCTATTCCAGTCTTTCTCTCATCCGGGAAGCCATGCCCAGCCGCGTTAATTGGCGCCGGCATGTGCCTTTTGCACTTTTCCTGGTTGCTCTGACCAGTATGATCCTGGCGCTGGCGCGGCCTACCGTGGCCATGCAGGTACCGTCCAACCGGGCAACAATCATGTTGGCGCTAGATGTTTCCTGGAGCATGTGCGCCACCGACATTCCACCCAACCGCCTGGTAATCGCTCAAGAAGCAGCCAAATCCTTCATTCGCAATCAAGAAGCAGGCACGCAGGTAGGTATTGTTGCCTTTGCCGGTTTTGCGGAACTGGTCGTACCCCCAACCACCGACAAAGAACTCTTGCTTGAAGCAGTCGATAACCTGACCACCGCGCGTTATACGGCGATTGGCAGCGCCATTTTGCGTTCACTCGATGCAATTGCCGAAGTAAACGGCGTGATCGCCCCAGCGGATGCATACCTGGGCAGTGACAACGAAAATGATCCAACGCCGGTACCGGTAGGCCAACTCCATCAAGACATCATCGTGCTGCTGACCGATGGCGCCAGCAACCGCGGCGCGTTACCCCTGGATGCTGCCCAGGCTGCCAGTGACCGCGGCGTACGGGTCTATACGATTGGCTTTGGCACACCGCAGGGCGCTCCGTTCAACTGCACGCGCGAGCAATTGGGCGGCTTTGAGTTTCGGGATGGCTTCGGCGGTGGTGGATTTGGCGGCGGTTTTGGAGGCGGGTTCCGGCGCGGGCTGGATGAGGAAACCTTACAAGAAGTTGCCACACTCACCGATGCAGAATACTATCTGGCTGAGAGCGCAGATGAATTACTGAGCGTTTTCGATAATGTTCCCAAACACCTGGTCACTACCAAGATGGATGTCGAAATTTCGGCTATCTTCACGGCAGTGGGCGCATTGTTCGCCTTTGCTGCCATCCTGCTTTCCCAACGCTGGAACCCTTTGCCTTGATCCAGCTTGACCAAAAACACAAACGGGCTGCTCTCCTAAAGGAAAGCAGCCCGTTTTTTTCTTGATGATCAGTACATTTACCTAACCATTAAATACTGGTGTATATGTTTCGCCGTTTCCTTGCCCTCCTGGATAGCCCAGACGACCAGGGATGCACCGCGCTTTGCATCACCAGCCGCAAAAACGCCTTCAATGTTCGTTTGGAAATTTTCATCGACATGGATATTGCCGCGTTCGCTAAGCTCCAGGCCCAGATCAGTAACCAGGCCGTCTTTCATTACATGCACAAATCCCATTGCCAAAAGCACCAAATCGGCGGGATATTCTTTTTCAGTGTCGGGGACTTCTAACATTTGATAACGATTATTTTCATCCTGCTTCCAATCAACCTCACAGGTAAGCAAGCCTTCAACTTTCCCATTTTTACCACTGAAATTTTTGGTGCTTACGTTAAAATGCCGTTGACAACCTTCTTTATGAGATGATGATGTCTTGTAGACCTTGGCCCATTGTGGCCAGGGATTATCGGCAGTACGTTGATCCGGCGGTTTAGGCAGGATTTCCAACTGGGTAACACTCTTTGCTCCCTGACGGTTGGCTGTGCCTACACAGTCCGAGCCAGTATCACCACCGCCAACGACCACCACATGCTTGCCTGTTGCTAAAATGCGATCTTCTGCAGGGATATTTTCACCAGCTACAACCTTATTCTGTTGCGTCAAATAATCCACTGCAAAATGAATACCATCCAGATCGCGCCCCTCAATGGGTAGATCACGCGGTTTTCGAGCCCCGATGGTGATCGCAATCGCATCGTATTCTTTGAGTAACTCCTGAGCAGGAATATCGACACCGACCTCGACTCCAGTTTCGATCAATAAGCCTTCTAGTTGCATGATCTCTACCCGGCGGTCGATGACACTTTTGTCAAGCTTAAAATCGGGAATACCATAACGCAAATACCCACCCACCGCATCTGCAGCTTCGTATAGAATCACGGTGTGACCTAATTTATTGAGATCATCGGCACAGGCCAATCCAGCGGGTCCACTACCAATTACAGCGACTTTCTTACCACTGCGGGTTTGTGGCGGTTTAGGCTGGATATATCCTGCGTTAAAAGCATTTTCGATGATCGCTAACTCATTGGCCCGAATAGTGACCGGTTCATTATTGATTTCCAACACACACGATGCTTCGCAGGGAGCGGGGCAAATCCGCCCCGTGATTTCAGGGAAGTTATTTGTTTTCTGGAGTAGTTTATAAGCAGCGAGCATGTCACCATCAAAGAGTTTATGCTGCCATTCTGGGATCAAGTTACTTACCGGGCAACCCCAGTGGCAGAACGGCACGCCGCAGTCCATGCAGCGGGAAGCCTGCAACTGGCGCTCATCTGTGGGAAGTAATACTTCGATCTCAGCGTAATCCATCACTCGTAGGTC
>JBNKDB010000569.1:0-13647 GCA_050288045.1 Anaerolineales bacterium
TATGGACAGCGTCTCACCCAGCGGGATTCCGTTACAGCATTACGTGTTTCCTAATTACTACCTCAATTTTGACGTCCAGATGGAGATCGTCGGCGAGGCATTGGACTGGATGAGTGAACTGTTTGGCCCTTATCCATTTGAGACGTTTGGTTACGTTTCGATTGTAAGTTATGGTGTTTCGATGGAAACGCAGTCTATGGTATTGCTGGATACAGGGATGATCGATCAGGATACCATTATCCATGAAATGACGCATATGTGGTTCGGGGATTGGGTCAGTTTGGCTTCGTGGGGGGAAATGTGGCGCAATGAGGGTTTCGCCACCTATTTCCAATGGTACTACCCATACCGGGATGACCCCAAAGGCTTCGAAAGTTTCATGCGGTTGCGCACCCAGGACGTGCTCGGTCATCCCAATCTCGAATCGCTTGGTAACCTTTCCCCGCTAAACCTGTTTGGCTATGAGGTGTATAACAAAGGTGGGGTGGCGGTGCATGCCCTGCGTAAGGAAATGGGCGATGAGGCCTTTTTTGCGGGCCTGCGCCGCTACTTCGAGCTGTATGGCGGCGGGGTAGCATCCGATGCAGAGTTCAAAGCGGTGATGGAAGAAGCAGCCGGGGTTTCGTTGGATGGCTTTTTCGTGGCCTGGATTGGGGAATAACAGGTTCATTTCGATACAGATCGTTGTATACTGATAGCATAATTTTGGAGGATGGATGGGAGTGAAGCGTATGTTTAAACAAGATTTCCCGTGGAAAAAAGTGTTTCAAATCAGTGCGATCGGATTGTTGGCATTCGGTGCTTTTGCCTGTCGGGCGACGGCTCCAGTTGCACCGGTTGCCGTTGATACCGAAGTTACTGTCACTGAGGCAATTGTTACTGAAATAGAGCCAACTCAACCGGTCCCCACAGATACTGTTGCCCCGCCTGCCACTACGGCGGTTGAAGGCTCGCTGCCGACACCACTACCGAGCATCGGCGATCCGTATGCCCCGGAACTGGGTAATACCGGCATCGATGTTACGCATTACACGCTGAACCTGACTTTCGATCTTGCATCCAGCCAGCCGGATGGCTTTGAAGGCAGCGTTTTGATTGAGGCGACGGCCACGCAGGCCCTGGATGAAATCTGGTTGGATTTCGTGGGTTATGAAATCTCCGAACTGCTTGTCAACGATACTGCCGCCGATTTCGAACGTCGGGCTGATAAGTTGGTGATCTTCTCCCCCGTCACTTTGCAAAGCGGGGAATCTTTCCGTATCTTTGTCACCTATGCCGGCAGCCTAGTAATTCGCCAATCACCCTACGTTCCCTTTGTGGATCATCTTGGTTTGTTCTACAGTGAGCCGGATAACCTTTTCGTGCTGGCCGAACCGGATGGGGCGCGCTTCTGGTTCCCGTGCAATGACCATCCGCGTGATAAGGCCAGCTTCAATTTCCTGATCGCGGTGCCCGCGGGCTACATCGCTGCTGCCAACGGCGAACTGACCCAGGAACGGCAACTGGAAGATGGCAAGCTGCTCTACGTCTGGGAACACGATTTTCCGATGGCACCATATCTGGCGACCATGGCGATTGGCCATTATGAGCGCATCGATCAGGTTTCACCGAACGGGTTTGCCATGCGGCATTACATTTATCCTGAACACCGCCCCAATTTCGAAGCCCAATTGGATACAATTGGTACAGCGTTGGATTGGCTGATCGACCTATTGGGTTTTTATCCTTTCGAGACCTTTGGCTACGTTTCGATCCCCAGCCAGGGTGCTTCCCTGGAAACCCAGACGTTGGTGATGCTGGATACCAATATGGTCAACCAGGATGTGCTCGTACATGAAATGACCCATATGTGGTTCGGGGATTGGGTCAGCCTGGATTCGTGGGGCGAGATGTGGCGCAATGAAGGCTTTGCGACTTATTTTCAATGGTACTATCCCTACCGGGATGATCCAGAAGGCTTTGAAACTTTCATGGCAGCCCAAACCCAGGAAATTCTCGACCAGACCAACCTGGAACCGTTGAACGACCTTTCCAAACCAAACCTGTTTGGCTATGAATCCTATATCAAGGGCGCGGTGGTCGTGCACGCCTTGCGCCAGGAGATGGGCGACGAAGCTTTCTTTGCGGGGCTGCGCACCTACCTGGCGCAATATGGCGGTGGGACAGCTTCCAACGCTGACTTCCAGGCGGTGATGGAAGCCGCTGCCGGAATTTCCCTGGACGGCTTCTTTGCCGAGTGGATTGGCGAATAGCCGCTGGCATTTGCAATAAAAAAGCCGCAGTGTTTGACGCACTGCGGCTTTTTAGTTTAAGGGCGGTACCGATTTAGCCTACTCTGCATCTTGTCTTTCTTTACACATATCGATGCCTTCAGATGCTTCATCCATGAGCGGTTCGATCTCGACGGCGCGCTCGAAGGCTTTGATGGCCTGGGGACAATTGCCCAATTCGGCATAGGCCCAGCCAATCGAATTGAACATGTAGGGGTCTTCATTGGCGTGCTGGGCGGCCTTTTCGAGCAGGGTGAAAATCTGCTCTTTGGGAGCTTCCATTTGGATCATGGATTCGGCCAGGCCGAGGTAACTCCAATTGAGGTCTGGGTTCAATTCCAGGGCGCGTCTGAAAAGTTCCGTCGCCCGTTCGAAATCGCCCATTTCCTGGAAACCGTAGGCCGCACCTTCCAATACGTCTCCGTCGCGCCGGCCGTTTTCCAGCGCCATTTCCAGGTGTTCACGTGCCCCCTCGGGGTTATTCATTTCGCCGAATACGTGCGCGATTCCCAGGTGCAGCCAGGGATCTTTCCCATCCAATTCAAGGGCGTGGATGTAGGTGTCAAGCGCCTGATCGAGTTGGTTGCGGGAGGTGTACATGTCACCCAGCACCGACCAGGTTTCCAGGCTGCGGGGATGTTCGCGCGTGAATTTTTCCAGAAATGCCAGGGCTTCGTCCGGCTCTTCAAGACGCATCAGGCTGTCGGTATAGCCCAGCGCTGCCCCTTCGTGGTCGGGGAAATCTGCCAGGGCTTCCTCGAAATTATCCAGCGCATCTTCGGGGTTCTCGACTTCCAGATACCACCAACCGAGAGTTTCCGTAAACATGGGGTTGGGTTCTACCAGGTAGGGCTTGCCCAATTCCAGGACTTCAATTGCTAACTCGACATTCCCATCGGCATAGAGGGATTCGGCCAGCGGGGGGATCATCCCGACCTGGGTGGGATCCTTATCCAACATATCCTCGATCGCATCGAAAGTTTCATTTTCAAGGCCATTATCGAGTGCCAGTTTGGCAGCCATCGCCAGGCCTTCAAAATCATGGACGTCCTGGAACTGTTCGAACGTACCAGCCAATTCGCTCTTTGGTGCAAAGATGCCTCGCAGTGCAAACCCGGCTACGGTGAGCGCGCCGATCAGCGCCAGTACACCGATCACGGCCCATAGGCAGCCGCGCCTTTTGCCGCGTTTCTCCTCAGGCTGCTTTGCACTGCGGGCTTTGCCGCGCGGCTTTTCGGCGACATCTTCCAGCCCGGCGGCGACGGTCGCGGCGGCCGCGACTTCAACCGGCTGTGCAGGGACTGCTTCTTCAGACTCGACAGCTGGCATGGGGGCCGGGGTGAGCGGTGCTGCCGCATCGGGCAAGGGCACCGGCGCGGGCGGCATGGTGGGGGCTTCGGCATCGACCGCGGCCTGCACCATACTGTCCGAAGGTTGGATGGTGATCTGGGTGGGCTGCCCGGCCTGTACCTTTTCCAGCGCTTCTACGATCTCGCTGGCTTTCTGGAAACGGTCTGCCGGGTCTTTCGCCAGCGCCTTCAAAATGATGCGCTGTACGTCTTCCGGCAGGTCGGGGTTCTTGTCCATCGGCATGGGCAGTGGCTCGACGATGTGCTTGACGACCACGGCCATTGGTGTCTCGGCCGTATAGGGCACGCCACCGGTTGCCATCTCGTAGAGGATGATGCCCAGGGAGTAAATGTCGCTGCGGTGGTCGACCTTTTCACCGCGGCCTTGTTCGGGGGACATGTAAGCCGGGGTGCCCACCGTCATGCCCGATTGGGTCATGAAACTGCCGCCGACCATCTTTGCCAGCCCAAAATCGGTTAGCAAGGCCCAATCCGGTTTGGGCATCAGAACGTTGCTGGGTTTTACGTCGCGGTGCACGACGCCTTCGCTGTGGGCGTAATCGAGCGCCTTGGCGATCTGGTCGAGCAGCATGATCATTTCGTCCAGGGGCAGCGGTTTACCCAGGCGGTCTTTGAGCGTCCCGGCCGGAACGTATTCCATCACCAGGTAAGGGATCTCGCCTTGCTCGCCGTAGTCCATCACCATCAGGATGTTGGGATGGCGCAGCTTGGCAATAGCACGCGCTTCGCGTTGGAAGCGCTTGAGGAAGGATTCGTCTTGTTCTGCGTAATAGGTTGGGAGAATTTTGATGGCGACGTCGCGATCGAGGGAAGGCTGGTAGGCTTTGTAGACCATCGCCATGCCTCCCTTCCCGATCTGTTCGACGATCTGGTATCCGCCTAAAGTATGTCCTATGAGGTCTGCTGACATGCCGGTAACTCCGTAGATGTTCGTGCGGCCGTGAAATGAACCGTGATCCGCTGTAATGTGCCTCTCAATGTACCTATACGATGAATCCAGAAAATGGTCGCACGATGAACGTTTTTCTATTTTGATTATAGGCCAAATTGAGAACTTCTATCGATTGGATTCATTACAGAAACTTTACAACATTCGGGGGATGCTGCTATGTAGAAGCAGGGGCAAGCCAATTGCCCGGCGACTTTAGTCGCCCCAACATGAACGCTAACCAAAAAATGTCGCAGGCAGCTTTAGCCACCGACTCCACAAAAACAATCCTATCTCTCTCGAAATAAAAATGCCGCCGGACATATCCAGGCGGCATTTGGGAAGTGCGGGTGGTCGTAATTATGGGAACTGCGGGTACAGCGATTTGACCAATTCGAAGGTGCCCTGGTCAGGAGCCAGGATCCACAGCGTTTCCGTGCCGGTCTTGAAGAGGCAGGTATACTGTTCGGTCACGTTATAACATGTGCCGGTTGCCCGCTCGGTGGTCATGCCGCGGAAGCGCTCGTACATGTACTTCTCCATGGCACTGACGAACTGGTCATTGTCCTGGGTTGTATCCCAGACCCAGTGTACGGTCAGGATGTGCTTGCTGGTGGTGTCGTTGTAATAGACCTGGTATTGGTCGCCGCCCCAACCGTTGGCTGCTTCCCACGCTATATCATCGGATAGCAGACCGGCATAGTCTGCACCGTAGCCTAACAGCAGGAAGGTCATCCATTCACCCAAGGCATCGTTGTCGAGCAGCCGCCATTCCTCTCCCAGTACCTCGCTCAAGGGGCGGTCATTGACCGGAATGCCGCCTTCACCGGCTTCATATTTCTCTGGATGCAAGATTTGTTCGGTGGTGGTAGGCAGGTTGCCAAAAGCCCGGTTGACTTCGGCCCAATTCCCCTTATTATGCAGATATTCCACGAAAACCTGCCCTAAATAATAGGGAAACATATTGTCTAGCCCCAGGTAAGGCGGCGGGAAATCCTCCGGCAAGAGGTACTCGGGTGGCTCATATGCCAGGATGGATTCATAATCCTGTGGCCCGGCGTACTGATTCCACCACAGATCTTCGCTCAATGAAGCATCACCTTCCACCAGGGCGCGGATTGCCATACATTCCTGTTGCGGCCGGATGCAATCCGGGTAAACGCCCAGGTTGTTGAGATCATAGTGCTGATCTTGCAAGGCGTGCGTGTATTCGTGGGAGTAAATTAGTTTTTCAATGCCGGTGAAGGTTCTATCACCGATCACATAAATATCATTATTTTCCGGCAGGTAGAAGCCGCCGATATTGTCGGCGCGTGAGTTGAGCGTGGCATTGACCAGGTCGTAGGTCGGCTTGACCATCCCCAAGGCAACGAGTACGCGCACTTCGTCTTCCAATTGCCGGGCGAACTCTTCGGTAATATAGAGATCGTGCAGGAATTGCCCGGCCTGTGTACGGATAAGTACGTGGTCATTGGTATCTTCTACAATGCTCAGACCGCGCAGTTCGGAGACCTCCATACGGATTTTTTCGATTTCCGAGAGTGTAAGGTCAGGCAACGGTAAGTTGGTAGGGGTAACCGTCGCCGTGGGGGTGAACGTGGGAGTAGGAGTGAGTGTAACGGTGGGCGTAACCGTCTGGGTATAGGTTGGCGGCAACTCAAGGAAACCACTCGCGGCTGTGGCTTTGGGCGTACGCGTGATCTTCGAGACGTCGTACACTGGTTCGCCCGCCAATCGGGCGAGCGTGCGGTCGAAAGAATCTCGAAAAGCGAGAAAACCAACCATGCCCAGGACAATGCATAACAAGAGTACCCCCATTACCATCACGCTGACTGGAAAGCCTTTCTTTTTGGCAGATTTCTCTGCGGCTTCGTTGGTGGTCGCTTCACCCATTTCGACCGGTGGAAGTGTTTCAGCTCCGGCGGCCATGGGCTGTGCGGCGGGTTCTGCGTAGGCCGGTTGTTCCGCCGGGGGCATTGCCCAGGCAGGGGGTTCTTCAGGCTGTTCTTCGTCGCTCCAAGGGAAAGCGCTGCCAGGCGTACTTTCCTGGGATGGGGCGGCCTGCCAGGTTTGTTTTTCTTGCATCCAGGCCGGAACAGGGGGTGCTTCTTGGGGTGGTTCGGGTGTGGTTTTCGGTTTTTCGACGTTGATGGTGGAAGAAGACCACTGCGGTGAGGGCGGTTTTACCTTGCCGCCCGCCGTTAATTGATCCAGGCGGCTGCGCGCTTTTTCGTGATTGGGGTTGAGGCGTAAGACGCGCTGCAATGCGAAGATTTGCTGTTTGGGATTGCTCAACGCCAGGGAGAGCACAAACCAGGCCGTTTCATTATTGGGGTCGTTCTTTACGATTTCTGCCAAAATCGGCTGGGCGTCCTTGGCATTTCCCGCCTTTAGGAGTTGGATTGCTCTTTGCAAATCGGTTTGTGACATAATTTTTTCCCTGAATGTGTTACAGCACAATTTTCCCCATTATTATACATGTACACGTGAAATTTTTCGCTAACATATTCATTAGGTTTGAATGATAAAGAGATAAGCACTACTGATTTTCTCCCGCCCATAACTTCGTGAAAGTGAATGCGTAACGACAGAAACTAAATAATTTGAAACTGTTTCAAGGATTCAGGAGCTTCTTATTCATCAAATTCATAGGAAATAATATATTTGCCTGTAAAAGCATATATTTTGCCATCCGGCCCAACAGCCATTGGTAAAGGGGGTGACTTGTGGACAAGACTCAGCCATTGTTGCTGATCGTAATCGGCCAGGTAAATGGCTCCGGAAAGGTTGAACAACATCTTATCTTGATAGGGGAACATGCCAAATAACGTTCTCCTTCGGGGTTCGATATATCCAAAGTAAAACATATTCACATCAGAGGCAATTTCATCGAGTATCCATTCCCCATCTTCAAGTCTCAAAATGTATCGATCTCCAATCCAAATGTGCCCTTGCGAATCTTCAACAAGCGAAAAATCGGCATCTCTCCCACCGTCAAGACGCCATTCAGCAATTAGTTCCATATCATTTGTATACACTTGCGAATAATAGCTATTTCTTTGTGTAATACAAACGAGGATAAAATTATCTTTGGTGACTTCAATCGATTCAATGTTATCGCAATCTGGCGGTTGAATAGATTCTTCCCAGCGTTCCGTATCCAGGTCGAGGGTTTTTATAACGCCTGGGTTACGAGATGGAGCAGCATACAACATATTGCTCTCAATTGTAAAAGGAAATGAGGGACTATTACCATTTCCACCCTGCAAGTCCCGTAAATTTCCCTTTTCTAATACCGCAAACTCAATATAATTATTGCCCGCTCCTCCATCCGGCCCATCCCATGGGGAGGAGTAAATAAAAACGCCCGTGAGTAATACCCGTTCCCCACTGATGTGGCTCCAACTCCTTGCCGATGCAAGGTGAGCGCCTTTTTCTAGGTTCTCAATTTGCACTATTTCTGTATGATTTACAGTTTGATCATGCCGAATGATTCGCGGCCAAATCAAGCCATCACAATCAGGGGCATCGGGAACAATCTCTCCATTTGGCCCCCACCATTTATCAGGGCCATAAAGCCAAATTCTGTTTTTATCATCAACACTGAGTGTGGTATATTGTAGAATGAAGTCGTAGTCGCAGCGAAACCACTGATTGGATACATCGGCAACAATTTCCCAATCGTCCATTTCTACAGGAATTGAGCCATCGAACGCGTCCCAGGTTGATGTTTCCCGATCATCCGAGGTTAGCATTTCACTGGTTTCCCAGTGATTCGCCTTAGACCCAGCTAATAATATAGCCCAAATTGAAACAAAAAGGATGCTGAAGAATCGGTTTTTAGAGTACATAGTTGGACAACTATCTATATAAGGGTTGTGATCAGATAGAATCTACTTGTACAGGATAAGATGATAACCACCCATCCTTGAATGCCTATGATTGAAAATTTCGGGTTTACTTACCTCGGCGGGATGAAAAAGCGAGGTAAATGCCCAGCCCGACCCCGGCCAGCAGCAAACCAACGCCGACGACACCCAACAAGGGGGAGCGTCCGCCTTCTTCCGGCGGGGGCGCGTCGAGAATGGCATGGGTGTTGATCTGCGCCCCAAAATTGAGATAGACTTCTTGCCCGGCGACCAATTCCAATGAAGTGCTCAATGATTTGGTGGGGTTGTATTCGTCGGGGATAGCAACGGTGATGTTGTATTCGCCTTCCGGCAAGTCTTCGATGCAGATCGGGTCCAGGCTCTCGTCCGTGTTGCGGGTAGCGGAGGCGCGCCCGGTCTGTTCGTTCACGCTGATTGCCCCGCCGGGAATGGAAACTTCGGTTTCCTGGCGCATGGCGTCGCCATTGATATCATCGAACAGGAATACGCAGATATTAGCCGTGCCGGGGCCTTCCGGTGTAGGTGTTGGTGGCGCAGGCGTGGGAATGATGCCACCATCGGCCGAAGTAGGTGCGGCCGCCTGGCCGGAGGTGCCATACCCCAGTAAAAGCTGCTGCCCCTCATAAATGGTGGTTTCGTCGGCCGGTAAGTTATTCAGCGTACGTAGTTCTTCGACGGTGATCCCCGCCAGGGCAGCGATACCGAACAATGAATCCCCAGATTGGACAAGATAGAGAATGCGCCCGTCAGGGCCAGGGGTGGGAGTAGCTGCCTCCCCATCCTGCAAAGATGGGGCCGCCATCGCGGGCACGTTCCAGGCCAGCAACACAGCGGCAAGCAGAAGGCTACAGAAGGCAAGTAGGGTTATTTTTGACATAGCGCACCAGTGATTGCGATTATATCATTGGCTTTATGGCGCTGGTAGCAAGCTTAATCTTCTTCTAAACCACCAAAAAATGGCGATTTTGGCTGTTTTTGGCAATTTCGTTTCGTAATAGGCTTCATAAAATGCTTGTAAAATGCCATTGACGTGAACACAAATTGGTGGCATGATGTGACCTATTAATCAACCCACACAACATGTAGAAAATGACTGGAGTTTCTCATTTATTCCCGCTGCATCATTCGGAAAACCTGCGCCCATTTGACGCGCGCCGGGATATGCAGCCTGTAGCTGACCTGATCGAAACCTGTTTCGCCAATACATTGGATGCCGATGGGCGCGGTTTCATTCGCCGGATGCGCACGATGGCCCAGTCTCCAGGGGTGATTACCTGGGCGGCAGAACGCGTCGGGATGCCCTTGCGCGGCTTTGTATGGGAAGAAGATGGGGAAGTAGTGGGTAACTTGAGTATGATCCCAGTCACTGCCCCGGAAGGTCGCACGTACCTGATCGCCAACGTGGCCGTGCACCCCAACTACCGGCGGCGCGGGATCGCACGCGCCTTGACCGAAATGGCGCTCGACCGGATGCAGGCGCGCGGTATGCACACGGCCTGGTTGCAGGCCCGGGCGGATAATCCCCCGGCGATTGCGTTGTATACCGGCCTGGGCTTCTCCGAAATTGCCCGGCGCACGACCTGGCATAATATTGCCCATAATCCAAACCTGGCGTTACCTAAGCTCCCCGCGGGCTACAAGGTCACGCTGCGCCGCGACCGGGATTGGAGCAAGCAGCGCCAATGGCTCAAGCGGGCCTATCCCCCGGACGTGATCTGGTATTTGCCGCTGCGGTTCGAACTGCTCAAAGCCGGGCTGTTGGGTATGTTCGTGCGCATGCTCAGTGACCGCCGCGTGCGCCAGTTTTCGCTGCGCAAAGATGGGCGTTTGCGGGGCGTGGTTTCCTGGCAATCTAGTTTCTCGCAAGCTAACCGCCTGTGGCTGGCGGCCTCCCCGGAATATGAGGAAGAAACTGCCGTCGTGCTGCTGCCCTATGTACAAATGACCATTGCCAACCGCAAAACCATGTCGTTGGATTATCCCGCCGGGCATGCCACCGCTGCGCTGGAAGAAGCCGGTTTCCACGAGCACCAGACCTTGATCTGGATGCGGAAGGAACTGTAAGAATTAGGGGGACTTAGGAACCAAGGTGCTTTGCAATGTGGGGAAACGTTTTATGATAGGCGAATCACGTGATCCGGCTTTTGCCTCCTGATTGTTGCTTACTCGTCACTTCCTCCCAAAGATGTTAGAATTGAGGCCCAGGTATTGCCTGGGTTTTTGGTTGGAATTGCTGTGCAATTCTTAAGCAATATTTTAAGTAATAAGTGCATAGGAGTAAGAAAATGAACAAGCTTATCATTCGCTGGGCGATCAATGCCGTGGCGCTTTATGCCGCGATTGCCCTGGTGCCTGGTTTGCAGCTCGAAAACGACAATTGGTTATCCTACATCTGGCTGGCGCTGATCTTCGGCCTGGTGAATGCTATCCTGCGCCCGCTGCTCAAATTCCTGACCTGCCCGCTGATCATCCTGACCCTGGGGCTGTTCACGCTGATCCTCAATACGATCCTGTTCTATATCACCGATTGGCTGGGGTCTTTCTTCGGCGTTGGTATTCTGATTAATAATTTCTGGGCGGCCTTCTTTGGGGCATTGATCGTAAGTGTGGTCAGCATCGTACTTACTTTCCTGATCCGCGACGAACTGGACGACCGCAAGCGCAAGGATCGCTAGTCCCTGATTTCCACCGGGTCTCGTGAACAATCCCAAAGACACTGCGCAATAAGGCCTTGAATTTGCTGAAAAACATTCTCGCTCCCTCCAACCTGCTGGCAATCGCGGGGGCAGTTATGCTGTCCCTATCCCTGGCCTGGATTTCCAACGGATATTCCGGTTTGCAGGGTTGGTTCTCATTCCTGGTTGTGCTCGTGCTCGCAGCTGCCTTGCTGTGGCTGGGCTGGCTTTCGTTGAAGATTGAGACTCCCGCTGATTGGCTGTTGTGGCTGCTGGTGGGTGCGGCTTTGCTGCGTCTGGCCTTGGGTGTTTTCTGGTCCGTGGCGCTGCCCGTGTGGGGTTACGATACCCCGGTCAACCAGGCTGGATACGTAATGTCCGATGCTTTCAAGCGCGATCAGGTCGCCTGGGAATTAGCCCAATCGGGCGAACCGTTGTATTGGTCGTTCGGCAATTACAGCAGCACCGACCAATATGGTGGACTGTTGTTCATGAGCGGGGTCGTATACCGTTACCTGGGGGCGGCTGTGCACCAGCCACTTTTGATGGTGGTGATCACCGCCGCGTTTTCGGCGTTGGGGGTGTTGTATAGCTGGGCCTTTACCCGGCGTTTGTGGGGACAAGCTGCCGGACAGATGGCGGCCTGGATGTTTGCGCTCTATCCCGATGCAATGCTGTTGGGCAGCTCGCAGATGCGCGAAGCTTTCCTGATGACCCTTTCCATACTGGCCGTGTATAAGATCTTGTGTTTCTGGAAGGATCGCATTCGCACTGATCTGGTTTGGGTTGGCGGAGCTTTGTTAGCGAGTGTATTGATTTCTCCCCCATTCGCGACGCTGCTGGTTGGATTATTGGTGGTTGAA
The DNA here is from genome assembly GCA_050288045.1 of Anaerolineales bacterium. GTDB lineage: Bacteria > Chloroflexota > Anaerolineae > Anaerolineales > UBA11579 > JAFGRA01. Next base: position 11,997 of record JBNKDB010000569.1, read on the forward strand.
GTATTGGCGTTATCCCAATGGCGTTTACTGCGTGACCGGCGCTTCTGGATGATTGTTGTAAGCCTGTTCGTAGTGGGAACGGTGGTCTGGGTGTTTTTTGTGCCGGGATCTATGGCGATTTTAGAAGCCGGGCGTTGGCAGAAATACGTCAGTGAGAGCGCCTCCGGGTGGGTGGAGCGCCAATTCGAACGCATGATGGAATGGACGCATGTGCCTTTCTTGCTGGCTTATGGCGTTGTGCGGCCGCTACTGCCTTCGGCCTTGATCGCCAATGGGGCTCCGATCTGGCGAGGGATTGGCATCTGGCGGGCATTGGGTTGGACGCTGCTGTTGGCATTACTGCTGTATGCCACATTATTGTCTGTGCGCCGTCTCGATAAGCGTCGAGTAGCCGGGAGCCTATTGATGGTGATGTGGGCTTATATCCTGATCGCTTCATATCGCGGTGGGGGGGATCTATGGGATAACCCGCGTTACCGGGCAATTTTCCTCGGTATTCAAGTCGCCCTGGCGGCCTGGGCCTGGGCCAAACAGCGTGAACTCAAAGACCCGTGGCTGCGGCGCGCGATCGGGGCGGCGGCGATGATCGTGTTGTGGTTCATCCCCTGGTATCTGCGCCGGTATGCGGCTTTACCATTTGGGTGGTCGGTCGTTGACTTACCGGACGTGCTCGGTCTGGGATTTATCAGCGCGGCGCTATTCGCCATCTGGGATTGGGCCAGGGAAGAGTTCGCGCGCTAGCCTTCATTCACCCAAAAACTGATGCTTTCAATATGATAGGTCTGGGGGAACATGTCGAAAGGCGTGATCTGCGCCAGGCGGTACCCGGCATTGGTCAGCCGTTTGGCGTCGCGGCCCAGTGTGGCCGGGTCGCAGGAGACGTATACCAGCACTTCGGGGGCCAGTTCGGCGATGCTGTCGAGCACGGCGGTGTCCAGTCCGGCGCGCGGTGGGTCGACCAGGATCACGTCCGGTTCGTCATCGAGCACGGGCATCACGGTTTCGGCCGGAGCTTCGAACAATTCCACGTTATCGAATTCGTCTAGATTGACCACAAAATCCTCGCAGGCTTGCGGTGAAGCTTCGATCCCGACCAGCTTGCCGACGCGCCCGGCCAGGAAGGCGCTGAATAGGCCCACACCGCAGTACACGTCCAACAGTACGGTGTGAACGCTCAATGGCACGAACTCCGGCAGCGTATCCAGGATATGCTGCACCATCGCCTCCGCGACGGCATTGTTGATCTGGAAGAAAGCCCCGGCAGTAACACGCAATGGCCGCCCCAGGATTTCCATCACCTGGTAATAGGTGCCGGAGAGTACGTTTTGTCCTTCGGGGCCGAGGTGCACGGCTGAAATTGGCAGGTCTACCTCGAACTCCGGGGGCTGAGGGTCGCTGCTTTCCAGCATCAGCATCAGGTTTTCCCCGGCATCGAGGCGTAGGCCGATGCGTTCCAGGCCGGGCAGCGCTTCGATATCCAACTGTGGCCACAACTCGTTGATCGGCGTTTCGGGCAGGTGGCATTCCTGGATGGGAAAGACCTCATTTGAAGTGTGGGTGTGGTAGCCCAGTTTCCCGTCGGGAGTGAGGTGGAATTGGATGTAGTTGCGGTAGTTCCAGGGTTCTGGGGAAGGCACGGTTTCCAGTACGT
>JBNKDB010000570.1:0-2924 GCA_050288045.1 Anaerolineales bacterium
AACCAGGCCGCGCTCCACCCAGTGATACAGCGGCGTGCCATGCTCGACCGTCAGCCCATACATAGAGAGATGGTCAGGGGCCATTCCCAACGCCAAGTCAACGTTCTCCTGCCACGTTTCCAGGGTTTGGTTCGGCAAACCGAAGATCAGATCGAGGCTGAGATTATCGAAACCGGCCTGGCGCGCCCAGCGCACCGCCTGAGTGACATCAAAGTAATCATGAATGCGCTCCAGGAAGCGCAGCTCGTCCGGCTGGGCACTCTGCATGCCCATGCTGATCCGGTTGAAACCCAAGGCCCGCAGGCCGCGTAGGTAGTCCAGATCCACCGTGCCCGGGTTAGCTTCCAGGCTGATCTCACCGTCAAGTAAGATCGTGAAGCAATCTTCCAACGTGGCAAATATCTGCTCGAAAGCATCCAGGGGCAGCAAGGAAGGTGTTCCACCGCCGAAAAAGATGGTGTGTACGATCTGTTTTTCGGGGCTGTTGGAGGCAAATTGCCGCACTTCATTACAGAGCGCCTGCACGTAAGCGGGCATCAGGTTCTCCAGTCCGGCATAGGTATTGAAATCACAATAACTGCACCGGTGACGGCAAAATGGGATGTGTAAATACACGCTAATTGGGGCCATATTTGGCCAGTATACCATGTGAGATTTGGATTAAAAGGCACAGATTTAATCAGGGAAGACTGGTATAATGCCCGCTGACTATGTCTGAAAATCCACAAACTCCATTTACCGATCTGTGCCCTACCTGCGGCACGCGCGTCCGTCCCGACGCCACCCGTTGCCCGGTGTGTGGCTCCGAGCTGAAGAAAAAACGCGGCCCAGAACGGCCCGAGAGACAGGTACGCGGGACGCGCATGCCCGAAGTGACCTTGAGCCTGCCCATTGCCATGATCCTGCTGATCCTGGTTTTGGTCGGAGGCGGCGCCGGGGTATATTTTGCACTCAGTGCAACCGGCGGCATCGTCGAGCCGACGCCAGAAGCAACCGCGACCAATACACCGACCGCTTCACCATCGCCCACCCCGCTCATCCCGACGGGGACGCCAAGCCCACAGCCGACGTTAACGCCGATCACCCACACTGTCCAGCAGGACGATACCTGCGGATTAATTGCAGCGATCTATAGCAGTTCCGTACAAGCCATCATCCAGGCTAACACACTCGACGCCAATTGCTCCCTGTACATCGGTATGGATTTGAAAGTCCCACCACCCACACCGACGGCTACGGCGTTGGCTTCACCAACCCCCAATGCCACCGAAATGGCAATTGCCAGCTGCCAAACCGAAGATTATATTGTGAAGACCGACGAAACCCTCAACCTGATCGCCTCGGTCAAGGAAGTACCCGCGGCCGCCATCAAAGAATGGAACGGCCTGGCTTCCGATAACGTTTATGAGGGTCAATTGCTGATCATCCCTTACTGCGAGCGTCAGGTTGTTGGTGGTGCCACGGTAACGCCTTCCCCCGCACCACCTTACCCGGCTCCCGAATTACTGCTGCCGCTGGATGGTTCTGCCTTTACCCTGGCGGAGAATACCGTTTCTCTGCAATGGTCTTCGGTGGGCACGCTGCGAGAGAACGAAGCTTACCAGGTGACGATCACCGACATCACTGCCGGGGACGACCGCAACCTGGTTGCCCAGGTGACGGACACCAAATACATTATTCCCGAAACGTTCCGACCGACCGAAAATCTACCTCATGTGTTCCGCTGGTCGGTCGTTCCGGTCGTGCGCCGCGGCGTAGAAGAAGATACCGGTAATCCTAACTGGGAAGTCGCCGGAACCAGCAGCGTAAGCTGGGTATTCACCTGGTCCGGCACGACTACAGGACAAACCGGCGAATAGCAATCAACCGATCTTAGCATTCAGGATAAACGAGAAAATGACAGATCAAGATGGCGGCGCTCCGGTCATCACCCTTAGCCTCCCGATACTTGTACTTGTACTGATGGTCTTCCTGGCGATTGGTGGTGGACTATCCTATTTCACCATGGAACAAATTGCCGCAGCAGCCTCACCGACCACTACGTTGACCCCGACTTCGTCACCAACCATGACGAGCACCCCTACACCGGTCACCCCCACGGCGACTTTGTCCCCCTTTCCCTCGCCAACCCCATTGACCCATATTGTGCGCAGCGGCGATAGCTGCGCTATCATCGCCGAGCTCTTCAATGTTTCTGTCGGAGCGATCCGGGATGCCAACGGGCTGGACGCCAACTGCTCGCTTTTTGAAAATCAGACCTTGAGCATTCCCCAGCCCACACCAACCAACACCCCCTTGGCGACTGAAACGCCCAACGCGTTCCAGAGCACGCTGGATGCCTGCCCACACGAATACTATACCGTGCTGGAAGGTGAAAGTTTGAGCCTGATCGCCACCGTGAAACAGGTTCCCGAAGAGGCTATCCAGCGCTGGAACAACATGACCTCGGCCTTCACCTACGAGGGCCAAATATTACTGATCCCTTACTGCGAACGCGTGCAGGTTGGGGCAAGCACCGTCACCCCCTCGCCCGCGCCGCCCTATCCACAGATGGAATTACAGGGGCCTGCCAACGGCACCGCCTTTGAAAACAATGACGACATCACCCTGACCTGGACATCGCTGGGCGAACTACGCTGGAACGAAGCTTATCAAGTTACGGTTACGGATGTGACCGAAGGCCTGAAACTAAGTTACACCACCGAAATTCCAGAAACCGAGTTGCTCGTACCTTCGAGTTTGCAGGCCGAAGACGATATCCCCCACGTCTACGAATGGACGGTACAGCCGGTGGCACGCATTTTCGTTGATGAACGCGGCGATTCGGTCTGGATAGCGGCTGGTCCAATCAGCGAAACGCGCTATTTCTCCTGGGAAGGAACGGAGTAAGTCATCAACAAAGGCAAAACACAAATGCTTCGCTC
>JBNKDB010000571.1:0-2870 GCA_050288045.1 Anaerolineales bacterium
AACAAATTGATATATAAAAGACACCGGGTTTCTTTGAGAAACTCGGTGTCTTGATTTTAGATTATTTCTAATCCTCTGAGCCGTATTCTTAGCCCCTTATTCAATCCATCACCCCTCACGTTTCCATTCGGGCGGGCACGAGGCCCGCCCCTACCTAATAGCGCCTGTAGGGGCGACCCTTGTGGTCGCCCAGTTGATATGTTTATTACCATTTATGTTACACAAGCGCGATCAAGGCCCCGAAACGCCCGGTCTTGCCGCCCTCGGCGCGGTGTGAATACCAATCATCCAGGTTGCTGGCCGTACAGATCCCGGCCACCTCGACCTCGCCCACTCCGGCTTTTTCCAAAACCAACTGGTTGGCTGCCCACAAGTCGAAATGCGTCGAACCGTTGAACCTGGGCAAGAGCGCGGCGGCGTCTTCATCAAACACCGCCTGTACCTGCCGGACGACATCCACGCCCACTTCATACTTCTGCGGGCTGATCGATGGACCAATCGCGGCCTGGATGTCAGCCGGTTTGCTGCCGTAATGCGTCACCATCGCCTCTACTGCCGCCGCGCCGACCTGCTTGACCGTCCCCATCCAACCGGCATGCGCTAACCCCACCACCCGGCGCACCGGATCGTAAAGTAAGATTGGCACACAGTCAGCGAAACGCATGAACAAGGTCACTTCCGGGTTATCGGTCAGGATGATGTCACCCTGTGGCGGAGACTGCATCTCGGCCGGGCGCGGCGCTTCGGCAAACAGCACACCGGTATCATGCACCAGCCAGCTATCGAACACCGAAGCGTAGTCGCGGTCCAATGCTTTGAAGCTGCGCAGTTTGTTCTCCAACACACGGGCAGGGTTATCTCCCACCGTCAGACCGGCATTCAAAGCATCCCAGGGGGCCGGGCTGACCCCGCCCCGGCGCGTAAATACGCCGTGCGTGATCTGCGCTCCGGCAAACAAATCGAAGGTGTAATATTTAATTTGATCGAACTGGTGAAAAGCCATTTAAGTTTCGGCCTGCTCGCCACCGGCATTCTTGAGCCGCTCGATCTTCGAAATCACCAACAGGCGGGCTTCATCGAAAGTCTCTTGCAGCAACGGGAATCCGAACCAGGCGGTCGTAAAGCCAAACAGGGCACCGGTCAGCGTGCGCAGCAACGGCGTACTCTCCCGGAAAGCCAGGAAAGGTAAATTAATGAATTGGCTGATCAATTGTGAGCCGCCATCCATGCCAATCGGTATAACTCCGATCACCATCCACCAGAACCAGGGCAAAGCCGGAATCTTGCGCCCGGTGATGGCGTACAACACCCCAAAGAAAAGCATCATGCCATAGATCGCAATATCGCGTTCACAATAGGCCACTTTATAGCCAATGGCACCATTCAACTCCGCGCCGGTAAAATCACGCGCGTCGAAGATTTCCCGGTTGGTGTTACCCGCCGTTCTGCCGGTAACTTCTTCATAAGTTAGATAGCCTTCTACGTTGGCCGCCTCACGCGGGTAGAAGGGCTGGTCGCCGAACAGGAACCAGGAACGGTAAGCCAACTGGTGGCACACCGCGCCATAAGCCAAATAGATCGGGCGCGCCAGGCGCGGGTGGCCGGTTTTCATCAAGACCGGTGCCAGGAAGGGGAGTCCCACGTACAACAATAAGAAGACATTCAATACCGCCAGATAGTGGCGGCTGAGCCAGAGCGTAAAGCGGTCTGCGCCGCTCAATTGCTGGCCGCGCTCGACGCGTTTCTTGTAAAGCTTATGGTCCTTCTGCTGCTCGTGACCATCCCGTGCTGCCCCCAAGGTCATGCGCAGTTTGTTGCGGTCGAAGGGTGCATCCACCGTATACGGGCCAACCTGCACGACTGGAATACGCTCACCGTAGGCTTCTTCAAGCGCCGGGTCAGTTTGAATGTCGACCACGGCGAGTTCGTGCGGGATTTCGGTTTGCAGGGCCTGCAAATCGGCCAGAGCCTTATCACATAACGAGCAGTCGGTTTTACTGTACAGGGTAACTCTGATCATTCAATAATTCCTAACTCCGTCAAATAGCCATCGATTTGTTCTTCCGTCATCACGCCAATATGGATCCCACGGATAACGCCTTGTTCATCGATCAGGTAACTGGAAGGCAGGCCGCGCACCTGGTAAAGCTGGTAGAGTTCACCACCTTCATCGATCATGACCGGAAAACTCAGGCCGTTGCGAGCCATAAAAGCCTGCACCGGCAATTCCGTCTCATCAACATCTACGGCCAACACCACAAAATCTTTACCGCCATACTTGGCATAACGATCCTGGAGCGTGGGCATTTCCATCACACAGGGCGGGCACCAGGTAGCCCAGAAATTGACCAGCACTACTTTACCACGATAATCGCTCAGTTGAACGACATTGCCGTCCATATCGGTCAATTTGAAATCCGGGGCCAGGGCGTTTTCCACCGGAGCAACTTCCAGGTCAGGTGCAGCACTTTCGGCAGAGCCTCCCCCCGAACAGGCCGACAATCCAATTGCCAGCAGTGCGACGACGAAGATCATTTTTTTGAGAGCCATGATTTATCCTTATTATAACCAAAAATTATCCACATTATCCATAAACCAAATAATGCAAAAACATCGGATGTGGTTCACATCCGATGTCTGCTTTTATTACCCAATCATTCACGTAAGGAGCGGGATCAGGAAGTTGAACGCCCCCAGGAAGTACAGGATCACGATCACCACCAGCGACGCCCCCGATCCCAGGAACCACCAATCCATGAAGTTCTTGCCCTTCTGGCGGGCGATGAATCCCGGCACCAATCCAAGCAGCAGCGAAAGCACCACACCGATCAAGATCAATTGCCCGAAGAAAATTTCCTGAGAGACATCCG
>JBNKDB010000572.1:0-4593 GCA_050288045.1 Anaerolineales bacterium
CCACAGCGGTGATCGCGCCAATGAACAACTGTCCTTCAGCACCAATGTTGAACAAACCAACCCGGAAACCCAACGCCACTGCCAAACCGGCAAAAATATACGGCGTGGATTGCACCAGGCTCTCGAAGAAGGGGTTGAAAGCCCGGCGGATTTCTTGCGCATCACCGGATTGGATCGCCGCAATCATTCTGCTTGGGTCACCGATCGAACCGGTAAACAAGGCTACGTAGGTATTCCAGGCTGCGTTCAGGCCGGAACTTATCCGCTGCCCCACCGAAATTTTCTTGACGGTCTCATCGGTGACGATTACATTGCTGTTACCAATCCGCCACTGCTGTACCTGGATAAATTCGCCATCAACCTCAATTTGGGTTTCTGAAGTCCGCTTGACCTCACCTGAGAAATTCAGTTCGCCGCTCACAGTATCCTCAGAAGGATGGATGCGGTCCAACTCAGTCGCGATGATCTCATCATTGGGGCCACGCTCAGCCGTCACCACCACAAAATCACCGGGGCTGATCGTATAAACGCCTTCTGTGGTCAAGGCCGCCAACAAACCACCCAGAAGCAAGCCTGTAATAATCGCCAGGACAGTTACCGTCAGAGAACTCTTGCGCACCTCTTCCAGGAAAGTCTTGCCGAAATCGCCTTTCTTCTCCGTTTTTGCTTCCTCGTGAACTTTTTCCTCTTCAGCCATAGACTTATGCCTCAATCTGTTCCTGTGCTTCTTCTGAAGTAACGCCTGCCATCAGCAAGCCAATTTGCTCTTTGGTCGTCTGGGCTGCGGGCAGCACGGCAACGATCTTCCCACGGTACATCACAGCGATACGGTCAGACAACTCCATGATCTCGTCCAATTCCGTCGAAACCAACAATACCGCGGTGCCGTCATCCCGCTTTCGAACCACCTGCCCATGAATGTACTCGATCGAGCCTACATCCAGGCCGCGCGTCGGCTGCGATGCGATCAGCAGCTTGATCGGGCGGGAAAATTCTCGCGCCACGATCACCTTTTGCTGGTTACCGCCAGAAAGCGATCCCGCAGTCGTGAACGGACTCGGTGTGCGCACGTCGAAATCTTCGATCAATTCTTCTGCCTGCTCAACGATCACTTTCTCCTGCAAGACCACACCTTTGGAGAATGGCGCCTGATAATAGGTATTGAGCACCAGGTTATCGGCAATCGGATAAGACAACACCAAACCATCGCGCTGACGGTCTTCGGGGATGTGCGCCGTACCTAATTCTGTAATTTCACGTGGCGATGCGCCGGTAATATCGTGTCCAAGCAAAGTGATCTTGCCCTCAACACTATCCCGTAACCCGGTCAGCACTTCTACCAATTCGGTCTGACCGTTACCCTGAACGCCAGCCACTCCAAGGATCTCACCGGCGCGGACATCAAAAGACACACCGTTCACCGTCATCTGGTCACGGTCATCCAATACTTTCAAATCATTTACCTGCAAGACTACATCGCCGGGTTTAGCCGGCGCTTTTTCAACATGCAGGTCCACATCGCGCCCGACCATCATCGAGGCCAAAGAACGCTGGTCAGCCTCCGCCGGTAAGGTCGACCCAACCACCTTCCCCAGGCGAATGACCGTGATTCGGTCTGCAAATTCCAGCACTTCCCGCAGCTTATGGGTGATGAAAATGATCGACTTACCCTTCTCAACCAGGGATTTCATGATCGTGAATAATTCATCGACTTCTTGCGGAGTAAGTACGGCGGTCGGTTCATCCAGGATTAGAATGTCCGCTTCGCGGTACAGTAGTTTGATGATCTCCACGCGCTGCTGCACGCCCACTGGCAAATCACCGACCAAAGCGTTCGGATCGACCTCCAAACCATATTGCTTGGAAATCTGCCGGATTTTTTCTTCGGTAGCATGCCGGTCAAGAAAGCCCCCTGCAACCACATCTTCGTGGCCGAGCATCACATTTTCGGTTACCGTAAAAACCGGCACCAACATAAAATGCTGGTGCACCATACCGATCCCAGCCGCGATTGCATCGCTGGGAGAATCCACTTCAAGCTTTTTCCCTTTTACAAAGACTTCACCTTCATCCGGCTCATACAACCCATACAAAATATTCATCAGGGTTGATTTCCCGGCCCCATTCTCCCCTAACAGGGCATGAATTTCGCCTTTATTCAAGGTCAAATCAATATGGTCGTTCGCTAAAACACCGGGGAAACGCTTGGTAATGCCGTGCAGTTCTAAGACAGGCTCCATAGGCACCTCAAAGAGACAGAGATGATAAATTACATAAATGAAATTCTAACATAAAAACACGAGACGACTTCCCCTATTATGCCTAATAAGTGGTCATTTGTGCAACCCAAAGCCCTAGACAATCCTAGCACTTCAGCACCTTTAATGCCATTTTGCGTAGCATAGGGACACAAGTTCCTCTGTTTGAGTGAGATCCAACCTGACGGCAGAAATATCGCCCCTCGCTTAATAGAAAAGTGGAGGGACTTGCGTCCCTCCACAGATTGGTGTAACTTCTCGCAAAAGGCCTAGAAACTACTGCAGGTCTTCAGGAGAGATGCCAGCGGCGTCCAACACCTGGCGGAATGGATCGTAGAAGGTGTCGTCATGGGCTTCCAGAGCCGTCCAGGAATAGGCGGTATCCAGAGCAGCCTGACCTTCTTCGGTCTCGGCAATCGCCAGCAAAGCATCAATGATCTGCTGCTTGACTGCGGGGTCAAAGCCAGCCACGAATTGAACACCATCGTTCGGGATGTCAGCGGAGATTTCGATCACCGTGATCACATCCATAACGTCCGGATATTCTTCTTCGATCGAGGTGCGGGCATCCACGAAGGAAGCACCAGCATCACAGTCGCCATTGTACACACCGGCAACCGAAGCATCATGCGAGCCAGCATCCACGATCTGGGCCAGATCGGTGTCGGGATCGACGCCGTTAGCCTTGAGGGTGATCGAGGGGATGATCCAGCCACTGGTGCTGAGCGGGTCAGGGCGGCAGAAGGTCTTGCCGGCCAGGTCAGCCAGTTCAGTGATGCCACTGTCAGCGCGCACGAAAATCTGGCCATTGTAGACCGGGCTGCCGTAGCGCACGGAAACCAGTTCGGATTCTACACAACCATTGTCGGCAGCCAGGATGTAAGCAAAGGTTGCCAGGGAGGTCATGTGAGCTTTGGGGGGTGTTGCACATGCAGCTTCGATCACGCCAGCGTATTCGGTGGCGACGAAGGGCTGAATAACCAGGCCGGTTTCGTCGTAGATCAAGCCAGCCAATTCTTCAAAACCGGTAACCACGCGGTCGGTTTCGCCAGAGGGAACAACCGCCCACAGGATCGGGTCTTCTTCGGTGCCAGCGGGCATCGTGAATTCAGCTTCAGGAGCAGCTTCTTCACCACCAGCTTCGGGCAGCGGAACGATATCGCCAGCGATAATGCCGGCCTTCAGGTCTTCGATTTCGGCTTTCAGTTCAGCGGGGATTTTGTCTTCCCAGGCGTTACCGTAGGCCAAACCAACACCACCGTTCTCCAGCGTACCGATGTAGGTGCCGCCTTCAAAGGTGCCGTCCATAACCATTTCGATGGTTTCGGTTACGTAACCATCCATGCCCTTCAGGGCGCTGGCCAGGATGTAGTCAGCCTGTTCCGGATATGCGTAGGGGGCGGACCAATCGGTGTCAACACCAATCAGCAAGCCAGAGCCGCGCTCTTCCATCGCAGCCAGGGTACCAGCACCAACGGGGCCAGCAACCGGCATGATGATGTCAGCGCCTTCGTCCAGCAGGGTTTCGCCCATTGTGCGGCCGTCATCGGTGCTTTCGAAGTTACCGGTGAACAGACCATCTTGAGCGGCGACGTCCCAGCCGAGTACCTCAACACTGGTACCATAGACTTCGTTGTATTTCTCTACGCCCAACACGAAACCATCCATGAAGATGGTTACTGCGGGGATATTGAGACCACCATATGTACCAACTGTACCGGTTTCGGTCATGCCAGCGGCCAGGTAGCCAGCCAAGTAGGTGGCTTCAAAAATATTGAAGCCGCTGCCGCGCAGGTTCGGGAAGTCGAGGTAATCGACGTCAACGATACCAAACGGCTGATCAGGATTGGCCTCGGCAGCTGCTGCCGTGGCATCACCAAGCAGGAAACCAACCGAGACGATCAGATCGCAGCCTTCCTCAAGGAAAGCGTTGATGTTGACATCATAGTCGGTCTGTTGCTGGGACTCAAGGTACTGAACTTCGATCCCATACAGTTCCTCAGCATCCGTGAAACCCTTCCAGGCAGTGGCATTGAAAGACTTGTCATCAATACCGCCAACATCGGTCACCTGGCAGGCTTTGAAGGATGCTGCATCTTCCATAGGCTCGTCCATGGGTTCATCCATGGGTTCGTCCATGGGCTCTTCAGTGGGTTCTGCTCCACCACCACAGGCGCTCAGTACCAGGGCGGCCAGGATCAATAGAACCAAGAGCGAATACAGTTTTTTGGTCATATTTCTTATCCTCCGAAAGTATAAAATAGTGGATTTACCAATCTATCTGATCAGGCGTGAGCACCAGATAGACTCCGCGGGGCATATGCCCCCTGAAGCA
>JBNKDB010000573.1:0-6256 GCA_050288045.1 Anaerolineales bacterium
AAGTGATCTTCGACGATGAGACCGCGCTGGTCTTCGCCCGGCGCTGGTGCTGGCGGCAGAGCGCCGAAAGTGCCGCCCAATCAGGCACCACCACGGCGATCCTCACCATCGAAACCATGCACCCGGATGGACGCACCGCCGTGGAAGCCGCCCTCAAGGACATGCTGCCGCTGCTGGAGGCCTACGTCGGCGGAGCATACCAATGGAGCATCCTCGACAAGGATAACCCACGCGTGGATTGGGAGTAATCTACTCCCCGGGCGACCACGGATCATCAGAATGGTGACGTCGCCCCTACGGATAACACATGCCATATTCTTACTTCGAATCCTAATTTTGTATAAATTTGCCCCGTATAACCCAAAACGCAGAACCGGAATGGCTCTGCGTTTTTACTTGCAATCTGCAATTTCTAATTTCTTATTTCCCTACGCTCCCGGTGGAGCCGCAGCGGGCAAATCGCCGGTGGCCTTCTTGGGTTCTGGCTTGGGGGCAGGGGTTGCCTTCTGCTTGGTTTGTTTGGGCTGTTTGGGTTCTTTGGGTAGCAGGGCCACATCCAGCACCTGATCCATCTGCGTCACCGGGATGATCTCAAGGTCTTCCAGGGCTTTCTTGGGCACGTCCACCAGGTCTTTGACATTACGGCGCGGCAGGATCACGGTCTTCAGTTCGGCGCGGTGGGCCGCCAAGACCTTCTCGCGCGTGCCGCCAATCGGCAGCACCCGGCCGCGCAGGGTGATCTCACCAGTCATGCCCACGTCATGGCGTATCTTGCGCTTGGTAAAGGCCGAAATGATCGCCGTCGCAATCGTGATCCCGGCGCTGGGGCCGTCTTTGGGGATGGCGCCCTCCGGGATGTGAATGTGCAGGTCGGTTTCCTCGAAGACTTCCGGATCGATCTTGAATTGCTTGGCGCGTGATTTCAGGTAAGAGAGCGCCGCCTGGGCCGACTCCTGCATCACCTCACCGATCTGTCCAGTGATCTGCAAGTTACCCTTGCCTTCCATCAATAAAACCTCAACCGGCATGATGTCGCCCCCCGCCCCCGTCCAGGCAATGGCGGTAGCCACCCCAACCTCATCCTGGCGCTCCGCTTTGTTGGTAGTGAATTCCGGTGGGCCGAGGAATTTCTCGACTACGGTACCGCTGATCTGCTGGGGGTAAGTCTTCGCTTCGGCTTTCAGGCGAGCGACCTTGCGCGCCACCCGGCCAATCTCGCGTTCCAGGTTGCGCACCCCGGCCTCATAGGTATATTCGCGCATGATGCGCTTGAGGGCCTGGTCGCTGTATTCGATCTCACCGGCTTCCAGGCCGTTCTCTTCCATCTGGCGCTCGATCAGGAAATGGCGGGCGATCTCCAATTTTTCTTCTTCGATGTACCCCGGGAACTCGATCACTTCCATGCGATCGAGCAGCGCCCAGGGAATCGTGTCGCGCGTATTGGCGGTGGTCACGAACATCACCTTGGATAAGTCATAAGGTAGTTCCAGGTAATGGTCGGAAAAGGCGTTGTTCTGTTCGGGATCGAGTACTTCCAGCAAGGCGGAGGCGGGGTCGCCGCGATAATCGGTGCTCAGTTTATCGACTTCATCGAGCATGAAGAGCGGGTTGATCTTGCCCGCCCGGCGCATGGTTTGCAGAATGCGCCCCGGCAGCGCGCCGATGTAAGTGCGGCGATGGCCGCGGATTTCGGCCTCGTCGCGCACGCCGCCCAGCGAGAGGCGTACGAATTCACGCCCCAGCGAGTCGGCAATCGAGCGCCCCAGGGAAGTCTTGCCGGTTCCCGGTGGGCCAACGAAACACAGGATCGGTTGGCGAGCGCGCTTGGGCTTCAAGCTCTTGACGGCGATGTATTCCAAAATGCGATCTTTGGCCTTGGGCAAACCATAGTGATTCTTATTCAAGACCTCGGCAGCATGGGTGACATCCAGGTTATCTTCGGTAGCATCGCTCCAGGGCAGGTCGAGGATCCAATCAATATATGTACGGATCACGCCGACTTCGGGCGACATGGGCGGCATTTGCCCCAGGCGGCCGAGTTCTTTCATGGCGCGCATTTTGACTTCGTCGGGTAAATCCGTTTTCTGGATGCGGTTGTGGATTTCTTCCAACTCGCGCGTCCAGGGATCGGTCTCGCCCAGTTCGGTCTGGATAGCTTTCATCTGTTCGCGCAGGTAATTCTCACGCTGGCCGCGCTCGAACTCATTCTGCACCTTGGAGCGGATTTCTTCTTCCAGCCCCAAAACATCGACTTCGCGCTTGAGCAAGGTAAGCACACGTTCCAGGCGCGAAACCGGATCGAGCGTCACCAGGATGGCCTGCTGATCCTTGATCTGCATATTGAAGGACATGGCAACCATATCGGCCAGCCAGCCCGGGTCTTCGATACTTACCGCGTAGTTATAGGCTTCTTCGGGGATGGAGCGGTTGAGGGATACGTAGCGCTCGAACTGCTGCTGTACGTTGCGCATCAGCGCCGCGGCGCGCGGGCCAATTGTCTGCGGTTCTTCAATGATACGCGCCCGCACGTACATGATTGGCTCGAGTTGGGAAAATTCGACCACCTCAACCCGGCGGCGGCCCTGCACGAGTGCTGAACTGGCCTGCTCGGAAACGTTGGAGACCTGCCCAACAGCCATTTCCACGCCAATCGGCAGGAAATCATCCACGCCGGGATGTTCCAGAGCCGGGTCGCGCTGCGCCAAGCCGATCATGGTCTGGTGATCTCCGAGCGCTTCGTCAATTGCCAGCAAGGTGCGTGCCCGTCCAATGAACAATGGAGAAACCATATGCGGGAAGACGATCGTGTCCCGCAAAGGCAGAACCGGGCATTCGATCAGGCCATCCTCATCGGGGAGGGAATCAATTATGCTTTCAAGTTCTTCAGTGCGTCTTTGTAAATCTTCCGCCTGAAATGCGCCATCTCCTTGCGACGGCCATTCATTATCACTCATGCCACGCTCCACACTTACGATGTTTCCGGCCTAACGACAAGCAAAATTCCTGTCGCCAGCAACCGAGTAGTTTTTAACTATAACATATTCGAGGCTTGCGCGTCCCTTACAGCTTGGTCAATTTTTCAAACCAGGCGATGCGGAAACTGGCCGCCACGAAGACACTGCCGGTGCACAGCACCAGGCCGTCTTCTCCGACGGCGTCCAGGGCAGCATCAAGTGCATCAGTTGCTTCCCAATACCCTTGCGCCGGGCGATTATACCGTTGCACGAAAGCAGCCAATTCATCCGGGTCCATCGCCCGTGGGTGGTAAGACTGAGTTGTGATCACACGCGTGACGCGCGGCAACAGGGCACGCAACATACCATCCAGGTCCTTGTCTGCCGAAACGCCCAGCACCAATATCACCGGGCGGTCGGGGTAATAGGTATCCAACGTTTCCCGCAAGGCCTGCATCGAATAGGGGTTATGAGCCGAATCGACGATCACGGGTGGCTGGCGCTGCAAGATTTCGAAACGCGCCGGCCAGGAAATCTGGTCGAAACCCGTTCGGATATCCGCATCCGAGAGTGCCAGGGTATGCTGTCTAAATTCATCCAACGCAGCAAATGCCGTGGCGGCGTTCTCGATCTGATGCGCTCCCAACAAAGGAATGTGCAGCTCTACCGGTTCGCTATCCTGCTCCCAGACCTTGAAGCTCTGTCCTTCCAACGAATGTTCACCGGGAGCGAAATGATAGACCTCGCCGATGGCAACAAAAGGCGCATTGCGCTCGGCGGCGATCTCGGCCACCACTTGGGTAGGCCCGGGCTTTTGCGGGGCAAGCACCACCGGCACACCCGGCTTGATGATCCCGGCTTTTTCGGCGGCAATCTCTTCAACCGTATTACCCAGCACGAAAGTGTGATCGAGGGAAAGCGAGGTGATCACCGCTACGGTGGGCGTGACCACATTGGTGGCGTCCAGCCGCCCCCCCAGCCCAACTTCAAGCACGGCGGCATCCACAGCCTGGCGGGCAAAATACCAGAAACCCAAAGCGGTAGTGATCTCGAAGGTGGTCAGGAATGGCACCGCCGCCACATGGGGCTTGATCGCATCGACCAGTTCCACCAGGTCGGCGCGCGGGATCGGCTGTCCGTCGATCTGCAGCCGTTCCTCGAAATCTTCTAGATGCGGGGAAGTGTACAGCCCCACTCGGTAGCCTCCAGCTTTCAAGGCCGCGGCACACAAGGCCGAGACCGAGCCCTTACCCTTGGTTCCGGCCACGTGAATGCTGGGATAAGCCTGCTGCGGATTGCCCAGGCGTTCCATCAGCGCGAACATGCGCGCCAGGTCGAAATTTTCGGGAGAAAGGTTTTGCTGGTGAGTGAGGCTGTGATCGACGAAGGAATAGATGTAATCGAGCGCTTGCTGGTATGCGGTTTCGAGTTCTTTGGGTTCCATATGGGCGGATTCTACCCGCGTCCAGGGGGTTATGCAAGTGATGAGAAACGCCAAAGTGGTAGCTTTAAAAATTGTCTTGCGGTCTTTCTTGCTTTATAATTACAACGTTGCGCTTTTATTGTTCTGAGATATGAACTTCGACACGAGGAGATAATCTATGCTTGAAGTCCGCCATCTTACCAAGGTCTATGATGATGGCACTGTTGCTCTAAAAGATGTGAGTTTTCAAGTGCCTGACGGAGAATTCCTGGTCGTAATTGGCTTGAGCGGCTCGGGAAAATCCACATTACTGCGTTGTATCAATCGGCTGATCGACCCTACAGAAGGAGAAATCCTCTGGGATGGGGTCGATCTTGCTAAATTAAAGGGAGAAGAGCTGCGTAATACCCGCCGCAAGATCGGCATGGTATTCCAACACTTCAACCTGGTACGCCGTTCTTCCGTGCTCGCCAATGTGCTGTCCGGGCGGTTGGGATACACGCCGCAATGGCAAAGCATCGTCGGGAGTTTTTCGCGGCAAGACCGCCAAAAAGCGCATGAGGCCCTGGCCCGCCTGGGGATTGCAGACCAGGCTGCCAAGCGCGCCGATGAACTGAGCGGCGGCCAGCAGCAGCGTGTGGGCGTCGCCCGGGCGTTGATGCAGGAGCCCAAGATGATCCTGGCCGACGAACCCGTCGCCAGCCTCGACCCCGTGCTGGCGCACTCCATTTTGCAATACCTGGAAAGATTGAACAAGGAAGATGAGATCACGATCATATGCAGCCTGCACTACCTCGATCTGGTCCAGCGTTACTCCACGCAAGTACTCGGCCTGCGCTCTGGTGAAATCGTCTACCAGGGATCGCGCGCCGACATCCAGGCCATGACCGATGACCAATTCAAAGACATTTACGGCGAGGAAGCTGTGCGCGTCGGTGGCGGCCTGACCGGCGACCTGGATTCCGGTCAGGGAGGTGCAGCATGAACATCAGACACGACCCCCAAGCAGAAGCCAACCGCAAATCCAGCCTGGTACCTCCCGTCGTTGCCGCGATTGCCTCGGCCATCGTCCCCGGTTTGGGGCAGATGCTGGGCAGAGCAGTTCGCCGCGGCATCCTGATCCTGTTCTCCCTCGTCACGATCATTGGTCTGACCATCTGGCGCTTCCGCCGGGCCGCCCCGCGCGATACCGGCTTTGTAGACATTTTCAAGAAAGCCCTCCACCTGGACAAATTACTATGGCTGGTGCTGATCTTGATCGGCATCCTCTACATCTGGATCATCGTAGATGCCTATCTGCTGGCCAAACGCAGCGGCACAGGTACCTCGATGGGCGCCGGACTGTTGTTTGTCAATCTAATCGTTTTCTTTGCCCTGGGCTGGCAGATCGGCCAAATCAACCTAACTGCAATCGCAACCGGGATCGATGAAGGTATCGGCCCAATCATGCGGCTGGCCTGGCCGTGGGAAAAAGCCATCGCCTATGAAGAAGTCGTGGTCTTCCCCACAGCTGACGTCCAGATTCCCTGCCATGAAGACTTCTCTCCGCCAGAACCGACCGCGCCGACCAATGAAGCTTATGTCGTCGTAGACCCAACCTGCGGAAATCTCTCGGAACAAGGCGGCGCATCCGGCACTGTCTTGCACCTGGAAGGCTTCAATTTTTCTCCTGGGATTGAAACCCAGATCAAGTGGCGCGATCCCTTGAGAAATGAATTTCGCCAGCGGCAAGGGGGCGAATATATCATTGTTGTCCCAGATGAAAACGGTTATTTCGAAGTGGACATCATCATGCCTTATCGCTTGCTGCCCCCCAGCGCCACTGACCCAACCTACATCTGGGAAGTGGGTGGTGAGCAGGTTGCGGCCGTCGGGGATG
>JBNKDB010000574.1:0-8073 GCA_050288045.1 Anaerolineales bacterium
CCTACCGAAACCGCCACGACCACGATGACGCCAACCCTCACCCTATCCCCAACCCTGGCTAATACCCCCACAGCCGCGGCGCCCTTCCTCTATACGATCCAGGAGGGCGACACACTCACCGATCTGGCCGTCCGCTTCGGGTTGAATGAACTGGAAGGCCCACTGACGATCATGCTGCTCAACAACATGACCAGCGATTCGTTCCTGGTAGTGGGCGAACAGTTGATCATCCCCGACCCCAATACCGGCCTGCCCTCTCCAACGCCGCTGCCGGAATACATACCGCGCGGTTCGCTGATCGAGTATATCGTGCGGCCGGGCGACTCGCTGGCTTCGATTGCCAGTGAATTTCTGAGCACAGAAGACGCCATCCTCGCCGAAAATGACGACCTGGTCGATCCCAATCAGTTGTTCGTCGGCCAACAGCTCTTTGTACCGTTCGGCCTGGTGACACCCACACGCACTCCTACAGAGACCCTTACGCCCAACCCGCTGACACCCACGTTGGCCGAGTTTGTCAATCCAACCGAAACACCAACACCCTCGCCGTAAAGTCAGCAATATTTACAAACGAAAAACGGGCCGCACATACGCGGCCCGTTTCTTATTTATCTCAAGTTGTCACTCAAGAACCAAACTGAAAGCTGATCGCTATCCGCTTTCTTACAATTCATTCACCACGGCGAAGATCA
This sequence comes from Anaerolineales bacterium, assembly GCA_050288045.1. GTDB lineage: Bacteria > Chloroflexota > Anaerolineae > Anaerolineales > UBA11579 > JAFGRA01. The sequence goes on from JBNKDB010000574.1 coordinate 693, forward strand.
GCGGGCGGCTCTTGGTTTCCTTATAAATGTAGGACTTCAGCCCCTTCTCAACTTTGGCCTGCAAGTCGCCGTCGCCATCACTTTCATGGGCCAGACGTTCGACCTCCATGCACATCCCCGCTACCAGTTCTTCTGAAGCCGGTTCATACACAAAACCATGTGTCACCAATTCCGGGGGTCTGACCAACTTGTGAGAATGCTGGTTGACAAGCATGTTGACGAAGACCACCCCCGCATCGGAGAGCGCTTCGCGTTCACGCAGCACCGCCGGGCCAACTTCGCCTACCCGGTCGCCGTCCACGAAGACGTATCCACCGGGGACGCGCTCGCCCAGACTCAGCTTACCGTCTTCGAACTCGATCACCTGGCCGTTTTCAACCACGGAGATATTCTCGGCCGGGATGCCGACTTCCTGGGCCAGTTGGGCGTGCTGCTTCAAGTGACGCAGTTCGCCATGCACCGGGATCATGTACTGGGGTTTTACCAGGTGCATCATCAACTTCATCTCTTCCTGGCTGGCGTGCCCGGAAACGTGCACCGGCGCGATCGGGTCGTAGACCACATTGGCGCCGCGTTTGAAAAGATTGTTGATCGTACGCGATACGGTCTCTTCATTGCCAGGGATAGGATGCGAAGAAAGCACCACCGTGTCACCCGGCAACAGGTCGAACTGGCGGTTGCGGCCACTGGCCAACCGTCCCATGATCGAGGATGGCTCACCTTGCGAACCCGTGCACATCAAGACCACTTTCTTGGGCTTCATTTGTAAAGCCTGGTCGAGCGGCACGATCACATCGTCGGGGATGTCCAGGTAACCGAGCTTGCGCGCCATCTTGGCATTCTCGCGCATACTGTAGCCCACAAAAGCCATTTTGCGATTGTGGTTCATGGCCGCGTTAGCAACCTGCTGCATGCGTGAGACCAATGATGCGAAAGAAGCCACCAGGATGCGCCCCTTGGCCTCGCTGAAGACCTTGTCGAAAGCGGGATCGATCACGCGCTCCGAAGGGGTCCAGCCCGGTTTGTCAGCATTGGTCGAGTCGGCCAACAAAGCCAACACATTGCGCCCGGCAAACTCAGACAATTTGGCATAATCGGTCGGCCAGTTGTCCACCGGGGTGTGGTCGAACTTGTAGTCACCGGTATGTACGATGAAGCCACCGGGGGTATCGATCCCCAAGGCCACACAATCCGGGATGGAATGGCATACGTGGCAAAAGTCCACCGTGAACGGGCCAATCTTGATCTGGTCCCCGGCTTCGACCGTATTCAATTCAGCTTTCTCCAACAAACCGGCTCGCTTGAGTTTGACCTCCAGCAAACCGATGGTCAGCTTGGTAGCATAGATCGGGGCGTGCAGTTCCTCATAGACGTGGGCAATCGCACCGGTATGGTCTTCATGCCCGTGGGTGATGATAATGCCGCGAATCCGATCGCGCTTATCCAATAAATACTGAAAATCAGGGATGATATAGTCAATCCCCAACATATCGTTCTCGGGGAACATAATCCCGGTATCAACGATCAAGATATTATTACCATATTCAATCGACATCATATTCTTGCCGATTTCCCCCAGCCCCCCTAGCGGTACTATACGTAATGTTTTGTTACTCATATTACTTAAAATAAACCTTTCCAAAGTGAGTTTTCTTACTCACCTTGTTTGTAAATTAGTCGGCCGATATTCGAGAGTCGTGATCCGAGATTGCGAACGAGCTGCCCAGTAATGCAGTAAATCTCGTCTCACGGTTTTCGAATATCGACTTAATCAAAGTTCCCGGCTGGAAAATGCAACCGGCCGGGAATTCATCTTTTTCAAATGTTCCACTTTTCGCCCAAAGACTTGTGTGGACTTCCAGGGGCCGTTTCCGGCCGAAATGCATACTCCAATACGCCTGTGATTGTAGCATGGAAAAGGCATTTTGGCAATTAAAGAACTCTAATCAAAAAAGCCCAGGATCTGCTCCTGGGCTTTGAATGTTGCCAATATTTCTAGTACATCGGCGGGGCAGGAGGTCCAGCCGCACCCTTTTCTTCGGGAATATCGGTGATCAGGGCTTCGGTGGTCAGGATCATGGCAGCGATAGAAGCCGCATTCTCCAGGGCACCACGTGTTACCTTGGCAGGGTCGATCCAGCCGGCTTCGACCATGTCAACATAGTCTTCAGCCAACACGTCGTAACCGAAGTTATTATTCTTCTTTTCCTTGCGCATGCGGCGGACGTTCTCCACAACCACGGAGCCATCCTCGCCAGCGTTCTCGGCGATCTTGCGCATCGGCATTTCCAGGGCGGTCATGACGATCTTGACGCCAACCTGGGCATCCGGGGAGTCCATCTCAACTGCGCCAACAGCATCTTTGGCATTGATCAGGGCCACACCGCCACCAGGGACGATACCTTCTTCAATAGCGGCACGCGTTGCGGAGACAGCGTCTTCCACGCGGTGCTTCTTTTCCTTCAACTCGGTCTCGGTCGCAGCGCCAACGCGGATCACGGCAACGCCACCGGACAGTTTCGCCAGACGTTCGTTGAGCTTCTCGCGGTCATAGTCGCTGGTGCTCTTGTCGATTTCGACGCGGATCTGCTCGATGCGGCCTTTGATCGCATCAGCCGAGCCCTTGCCACCGACGACGGTGGTGTCATCCTTGGAGGACGTGATCTTCTCGGCCTGGCCGAGGTCATTCAGGGTAACGGTTTCCAGCTTGCGGCCGGTCTCTTCGGAGATCACTTCTGCGCCGGTCAGCACAGCGATGTCGCCCAACATAGCCTTGCGGCGGTCGCCAAAGCCAGGAGCCTTGACAGCCAACACGTTCAGCATGCCGCGCAGTTTGTTCAATACAAGGGTCGCCAGGGCTTCGCCGTCGATATCTTCGGCGATGATGACCAGGTTGCGCTTGCCGGTCTGGACGAGTTTCTCCAGGATCGGGACCAGGTCCTGAGCGGCGGAGATCTTCTTGTCGTGAATGAGCAGGTAGGGTTCTTCGATCACGGCTTCCATGGTCTCGGAATTGGTGACAAAGTAGGGTGAGAGGTAGCCACGATCGAACTGCATACCTTCTACATAATCGGTCTCGAATTCGAGGCCCTGTGAGTCTTCAACGGTGATAACGCCGTCGTTACCGACTTTGTCGAACACGTCAGCGATCAATTCGCCGATCTCGCGGTCCTGAGCAGACACAGACGCCACATTGGCGATGTCGGCTTTGGTCTTCAATTCGATGGCCTGGTTGCTGATCTTCTCAGCAATGGCTTTGGTGGCAGCCTCGATGCCGCGCTTGAGCAGCATGGGGTTGGCACCAGCGGCCAGGTTGCGCATACCTTCGGTGACGATGGCGTGCGCCAGAACGGTGGACGTGGTGGTACCGTCACCGGCAATATCATTGGTCTTGCTGGCAGCCTCGGTCAGTAACTGGGCGCCCATATTCTCGAAGGGGTCTTCGAGGTCGATTTCTTTAGCAACGGTCACACCGTCGTGAGTGATGGTGGGGGCGCCGAACTTGCGGTCGAGCGCCACGTTGCGGCCTTTGGGGCCAAGGGTGGTAATAACAGCTTCAGCGACGGTGTCGACGCCTTTCTGCAGGCGGCGGCGGGCGTCATCTGAGAATAGTAATTGCTTAGCCATAGATCTATACTCCGTTATCTGATAATGTATTTATTCTAGATTTACTCGACAATTGCCAACAGATCGGTTTCGCGCAAGATGAGCAGCTTATCGCCGTCGACCTTGATTTCCGTACCGGCGTATTTGGCAAACAGGACCTTGTCCCCAACCTTGACGTCGAGGGCTACTGCGTCACCCTTGTCATTGCGTTCGCCAGGGCCAACGGCCAATACTTCACCGCGTTGCGGTTTTTCTTTGGCGGTCTCGGGGAGTACGATCCCACCAGCGGTAATTTCTTCTTCCTCTTGCGGTTTGACAACCACACGGTTGCCGAGAGGCTTTAAGGAAATGGACATACGAACCTCCTACAAAATAATTTTTATCGTCGGGATTGATTTTTCCGATGTTAATGCTTAGACACATTTTTAGCACTCTGTATTCTAGAGTGCTAATTGCGTGAGAATAATACTCATTTTTTGAGTATGCGTCAAGGGAGGGGAAAGATTTTTTTACAAAACTCTGATAAAGAGTTAACAATCGATGCGCCTAGCCCCCATTTTCAGGCGTTTCATGAGCAATGAATGCAGAAGGATTATTTATCAACAGGCCAAAACATTTGTGAAGTAACGTCGTGGCGAAGGCTTCTCATTCTCGTTTACTGTCCGCAGATCACCAGGCCTTCCTGGACAATGCTCATTGCGACCGGGTCATTGGGATATTTATCGGCCACTTGCTGCAAGATCGGTACGGCTTCATCACACTGATCCAAAGCAGCCAGCACAGAGCCATAGGTGTAATAGTAGACGGCTGTAAAATCATTCAATGCCAGTCCTTCCACCGGCTGTCCCAATTCCAGGCCGAGCGGTTCGCCCAATGTGGTCATGGTTTCCTCGGCGGTGCAGCCCTCAATCGCACATTTGAAAGCCGGGATCGAACCCTCATAGTTACGCGAGCGGAAATAAACAATCCCTAACTGCCCAAAAGTGTCGGCGTTGGTGGGGTCGAACTCGAGCGCCCGCTGGATGTTGCGGGCGGCAATGAAAAACTCACCATCGCGTGAATAGGTCTTGGCAATTGCGATGTAAGGCAGCGGGTCCTGAATGCCGTTGACTTCGTTGATCGTCGCCGCCCGGTCGAAGTAATCCAGGGCATCCTCATAGAGCTGCAACTGGCGATAGTTCTGCCCGATCTTGATATATAGATAAGTGAAGTTGGGATTGATCTCGGCCGCTTTTTTATATTCGTCAATGGCCTGGCTGTAGTTGGCGGTGGATTCGAGTACATAGGCAAACACACGGTGGGTGTCCATGGCGTTCGGTTCCATGTTGAGCGCCAATTCGGCCAACTGGCGGGCCTGCGTCCATTTGAATTGGTCCAGCAGCACTTCGGCCTGGTAAGCCAAGGCCAACGCATTCTGGTTATCCAATGAAACGGCGCGCACCGAAGCCTCATAGGCCAGCAAGAGCATCTCGTCCTGCTCTTCCTGGGTGTCGGCATAGGCCGAGTTCCAATCCAATACCAGCGCACGCACGGCGTGGGCGTCGCTGTTCATCGAGTCGATCTCAACCGCCCGGTTGATATTCTCCAGCGCCGAGTCCAGTAAAGCCGTCTTGCGATCCGGGGTGAGCAGGCTGGAATAATAGGTCTGCACGCGCGCCAGTTCGGCCAGCACTTCGGCGTTTTCCGGGTCCACGCGCAGGGCATCCTCGAAGGCGGCAATCGAACTCACCAGGTCACCGGCCTCGAAGAAGGCCGCGGCTTCCTGCAGATAGGAATCAACCGTACGCGTTGGTGTAGCCGTCGCCGCAAACAGGGGCTGCACCTCCCCGGTATCGAGGCCGTGGATAATACTATAGGCCCAGGACGCGGCGGCGATCACCAAGACCAATAGAACCAGGAGCACGTAAGGGTTGGGACGATAACGCCTCGGCCTGAAAAGCGGACGTTCTTCAGAAATCTGCATTAGCTTAATTATAACGGTTACATAACGGGAAAGTTTAGGATTTCATGAATAAATGGTAATCCCTTTAGGTACAGAATTGCCATTTACTCTTCGGGAGTCGGCGTCACTTCCTCTGAATCCAGGCCACCCTCCGGCGTCAATTCGACCGGCCCATCGCCTTCTTCATCTTCTGCAGCGGCCTCTTCGGCAGCCGCTTCGGCCACACCGCCGCAGTATTCAATCGCGTAATTGGCATTGTAGGTCGCGTTCTCATCCTGTTGAAGGTTGGCCAACAAAGACTGCGCCACGCGCAGCGATTCGCCGCATTGATTTTCGTAGGCCAGGGAGAGCATATAAAGCTGGTAGTACTGAGCAATTTCCCCATAATCCAGCGGCAGCCCCTGGACAACGGCGCCATTTTCGGCCGTGCCGCCCTGGATGGCATACGCAAATGCACCAATCGCATCAGCATACTGCTCGTTACGGTAGAGGGCCACACCCAGGTTACCGTAGCGATACGGGTTGGCGGAATCTTCTTCGACCGCTTTCTCGGCCGACTGCACGGCTTTACCATATTCACCGGTAGTGAGGTAGATCAGGGTCTGGTAGGTATCCGGGAGCGGGTCGCTCGGGTTAAGCGCATTGGCCTGCACGAAAGCCGCGATGGCTTCGTCGTATAAACTCAAAGCGCGGTAAGCGCGGCCAAGTGAAATGTACAGGTCAGAAATATTGCCGTTGATTGCCAGGGCGCGTTCATAGAAATCGATGGCTTCATCGTAGTTGCCGGTCAATTCCAGCACGTAACCACGCGAGCGCAGCACTTCCAACCGTTCGGGAGCCAATTCGTACGCCGTCCGCGATTCGGCTCCGGCGCGTTCGTAATCGCCCTGATCGGCCAGCACTTCAGCATAGATAGCATGCGACAGGGCATGGTTCGGGTCGACATTAAGCGCCCGTACCAAAGCTTCTTCGGCTTCAGCAGGACGTCCCAGAAAGCTCACACTCCAGGCCAGCATCGCCAGGGCATCGGGATTTTCGGGGCTGAGCAGCAAGGCATTACGGGCGCTGGTTTCGGCGGCTTCGTATTCGGCGTTCAGGATCTGCAAGCGCGCCAATTCAATATACACCGAGGGGTTGTCAGCATCCACCATGACGATTTCCCGGTAGGACTCGATGGCGCGTTCCAGGTTACCGGATTCGTAAAAAGACGCCGCCTGGTTGAGCAGCGCTTCCGGGTCACGCGTGGCTGTGGCCGTTGACTGGAAGAGCGGCGTGGGTGGGTCGGCGATAAAATTCCCAAAGAAATATAGAGCCACACAAACCACGACCAGCAGCGGAATGAGGATCATAGGGTTAGAGCGCCGCCGCCGGCGCTTTTTCTGCATTTGCCACTTGCTGCCTTTAAGATACATATCGACATCTTACCTCTTGGATACAACTGAGTCAAGGCGAGCAGATGAGAACGAATTAAGAACGGCCAATCAAATCTGCAATGTCGCAAAAACATAAATATCTGCCTTGTTAAAAAAGCAATTTAGCGTTCTCCACTTGCCAAGTTGCGCGCTTGTCGCTAGAATGAAACATATGCACATCGATGTATTCACCCTCTTTCCTGAAATGTTCCCGGCCTATCTGGATGCCAGCATGCTCAAACGCGCCCGCGAAGCGGAAATCCTGCGTGTCGATCTGCACAATATCCGTGATTGGGCCACCGACAAACACCAAGTAACCGACGACGTACCCTACGGCGGCGGGGGCGGCATGGTGATGAAACCGGAGCCGATCTTCAACGCTGTGGAAGATGTAGTCGGCAACCCGCCAACCTGCCCGCTG
>JBNKDB010000575.1:0-5618 GCA_050288045.1 Anaerolineales bacterium
CTTTGTTTCTTTGTCTGTCTGTTGCCTTGTATTCCCCTGTATGTGTATGTCTATCTTTGTTTCTTGAGGTGTTTGTTCTGGTAGCTGTTGTACTTATTTAGTATTTTTCATTTAACTATTAAAATTGTGCTAAGTTGAATATATACAGCACATGGATTGGTTTTAATCACTTTCGTGCATATAATATTAAATCTCTGTTGCGCTGTATAGTCTATTAAAACATGTTGTGCTGGATATACACCAGACATCTTTGTTGGATACATATATTGGATTCTACGATGATAAAATATTTCTCACCCTGAAGTCGAAGTATGTGGGAGAATGTTGTGAGGTCAACGGACAGATATGGCAAACGATAAATACCCCAAAGCGAATAAATATCCCGATCTAAAAACCGTGTATGAGCAATGCAGCGGGCCGGGTGGCTTGAAGTTGGCCGAGTTCATGGCAGAAAAGATGGGCTTGCAGGCGGGTAAACGCGTCTTGGACGTGGGCTTCAACCGCGGCTACCAAACCTGTTTCCTGGCAAAAGAGTATGCTGTCCAGATGGTGGGCATCGATCCTTGGGACGACCGTACGGACGAAACCCCACACGTCGAATACTTGATGGAAAATGCCCGCATCTGGCATGTGGAAGATAAAGTCCTGGCGGTCAAGGTAGGAGTGCCGGAGACGCATTTTGCAGACGCCGCTTTCGATTACGTCTACGCTTCAACTACCCTGGAAATGCTGCGCGGCTTCGATGGGGAGCAGGCTTACCTGGACGCATTGGCGGAAATCTACCGCGTCTTGCGCCCTGGCGGAGTCCTCGGATTGAGTGAGCCGATGCATCACAACGTGGAAATTCCCAAGGAACTGGTGCCGCGCGTCAGCCAGGGGCCGGGGGCCTGGACGGATTTCTTCGTCACGTTGGCCGAGACTGAGGCGGCCGTGCGCTCGATTGGATTCGAAATCCTGGAAGCCGAGTATGCCCCCGACGCCCAGGCCTGGTGGGAAGAATTCGCCAAATATGATCCGTTCTGCCGGGCTAACCCTGACGGCGAACCGGCCACTATCAAACTGGATGGCGGCCGCTGGCTCAGTTTTGGGTATGTGATCGCCCGGAAACCAGCCTAGCTTAAGTCCACTTTCTCATAAACCTGTTCAACTAATTCCCCGTTTTCCAGCAGCGCCTTGACGCGCAGGATGTACGGGCGCAAATAACGGTCTTCGGCCGTGCGCAGGCGCAGTTCGGGCAAACCTTGTTCCCCTTCGTACAGGTGTGCTTCGATCAATTCGCGCGCCAGACGCGTGCCCTGGCCTTCAGTGGGGGCTTGGCCGGTGGCGCGGATGCACAGCACGATCTCGTCGAAGCGGTCGCGCTTGTAGGGGATTTTCTCTTCTGGTTTGTAATCGGCGTCGGCAAGCTGCTCTTCGACTTGGCGCAAGCGCCAGTGTAAGGCCAGCGAAGCGCACAGCAGTTCCACGGACACGACTGTACCTATATTGTCGACGATCTTGCGGGCGTGGCGGGCGGCGTTCATGCTCATACTGACGTGGTCTTCCTGGTTGGCCGAAGTGGGGATCGAGTCGACGCTGTCGGGATGCGCCAGTGTTTTGCAGTCCGAGACCAGGCTGGCAGCCAGGTATTGCGGGATCATCATCCCGCTGGTTACGCCCGGTTTGGCATCGCGCATCAGGAAGGCGGGTAGGGCGTGGTTGAGGTTCTTGTCTAGCATACGGAAAACGCGCCGTTCGCTCAAGCTGCCCAGATCGGTGACCAGGATACCCAGCAGATCCATGGCGTAGGCAATCGGCGCGCCGTGAAAGTTACCGCCGGAAACGGCTTTGTAATCGCGCGGCAGATAGAGCGGGTGGTCTTGCGGCAGGTCGAAGATCATGGGGTTATCGGTGGCGGCGTTGATCTCGGTGCTAACCGTGCTGCGAATGAAAGCCAGCGCGTCCTGGATTGCTCCAAGCACCTGTGGGGTAACGCGCAGCGAGTAAGCATCCTGGGGTGGCACGAAGCGCGGGTCGAGGTCTTCGTCCCCGTCCATGATCGTGCTGCCGCCCACGATCTTGAGGATGCGTTGGGCGACCTCGATCTGGCCCTGGTGGCCGCGTACCTGCTGGATGTGCGGCAGGAAGGCATCCCGGAAACCGAGCAGCGCTTCAAGCGACATAGCAGCGGCCAGTTCGGCGTGGCGCGCCAGGTTTTCGGCGTCGTGCAGCGCCAGGGTGGCCAGCGCAGTCGAGAAGGTGGTGCCGTTGTTGAAAGCCAGGCCCTCCTTGGCGGTTAGTTCCAGTTGGGGAATGCCGCGCAAGGCCATTGCCTGTGCTCCGGTTAGCAGCACGTAGGGTACGCCATTGGCTTCGATGAACGGCTTCCCAGCGTAGTCCCCGATTTCTGCCTTGGACAGGGCAACGTAAGCCCCGCCGCTTTCTTCTTGATAATCCTCCGGCGTTTCGGGCAGTGGTGGGTGGTTGCCAGGGCGTTTGGAGATCACGAGACCAAGATGGGAGAGCGGGGCAAGGTCACCGCTGGCCCCACCGAGCCGTATTCAGGGATGGCGGGCACGACCCCGGCGTTGAGCATGTGCACCAGCGTGTTGACCAGTTCGGGGCGTACCCCGGAATAGCCCAGCGCCAATGAGTTGGCGCGAATCAGCATGGCGGCGCGCACCACTTCGGGCGGCAGGTAATCGCCCGTGCCGACCGAATGGCTGACCAGCAGGTTGCGGGATACCCAGGGTAGGTCTTCCTTGCTCAGGGCTTCGCGCCCGGCCTTGGCCCCAAAGCCGGTGTTGATGCCGTAGAAAGCTTCGGGAGCTTCACCGCGCAGGCGGCGCTCTTCGTTGCGCTCCACGGCCTTCTCCACCCAGGCGCGGCTGCGGCCCATGCGGGTGTAGGCTTCCTGGGCGGCCTGGACACCGTTATGCTCGCCGATCTCGGCTACCGGCCAGCCGTAACGCGCCACGCCAATTACGTCCTCGATCGTCAAGGTGCCCAAACCTAACCGGATGACCTTTTCCTGCTGCTTAGTTTTTGAGGTATCTACCATCAATTGGATTCCTTTATTGGTGTTCTTTGTAAATCTCTGTGTCTCCGTGCCTCTGTGGTAAATTTCTTCTTCGGATTCACCACGGAGGCGTAGAGGCGCGGAGAATAAGAATTATTGTTTGTTTCCGAGATAAAAAAACGCAACCAGATGGTCGCGTCCAGGTGAAACGAATATAGGGCTGTGCCCCACATGCAAGTGGGTTATGAACTTGGGATATGCAAGGGTGCCTTTGTGCATGGTAAAAGAATTCTATCCCTACCAAAAAAGCATGTCAAGCGGGGTTTGCATCGGTGATGATCTCAATGCCCAGTTCATCGGCCAGGTAGTGGAACTGCGCCGGGGTGATGATGATGCCACGTACATTGTGCTCTTTAAGGTTGAACCCGCTCAGGTTGGCGCCACGCAGGTCGGTCTGGTCGAATTTGGCATCGTAGAAATCGGCGTGGGTCAGATTGCAATTCATCAGTGAAGTATCTTTCAGGTTGGTCTGAGAAAGACCGGCTTCCAAGAAGGAACAGCCTTCGAAATCCATCTTTGAGAGGTCCAGACCGCGCCACGCGGAGAAATTGAGATTGCATTTGCTGAACTTGGTCGCCAATATCTTGACGTCTTTGGTGAAGTCCAACCCCAACATGCGACATTCCGTGAATTCAGTTGAGAAGAAATTGCACCCGCCGATACTGGCATTGCTCAGATCGCAAGACTGGAAGATTGCCCCGTTCAGCTTCGCCCCGGTCAGGCTGCAATCGCGGAAAGTGCAGCCGGTAAACTCGCTGAAAGACAGATCGATGTGCCGAAAGTCCAGCTTATCAAATGTGCAGTCGGTATAGACTTCATCGGGTTCCAGGTGGGCAACGTCATCCTGGGTGTAGGTCTTCTTTTTCGCCACTTTGCCTCCGGTTGTAGGGATGAATTGGGCACTTACTTGTCGAATTTATACCCATAATTTTATAATTCAGTGTACTATAATTAACGATCCTATCATACCATTACCAACCCATACAGGAACAAGATATGCGCCCTCGAATCCGCCGATTGCTCTTTCCAGCCCTGATCATCATGCTTTCCGTTATTTTGCTGTCCGGGTGTACGGCCCTGGATCGGTTGATCCCCTCCAGGCAGGGGACGGCCGGACTGCAACCGGCTGCCGGGAATTTCCAGGCCACCCCAAATTCAGATACGGCTTTGCTTTCCGAGATCAGAGGTGGGGTGCTGGCTCGCCAGCCCCTGGATACCGACTATGCCTCCGTAATCGATGGTTACGAACTCCAGGCGCGTGGCCAGATCCAGACGCTCGATGATGGCCGCGTGCGGGTGGATACATCCGATGGCACGATCGTGCGCTTGGGCCCGTCTAGCTTCTTTACCTACGAGGGGATCGAGGAACAGGAAACCGGCTTGCTGGTGCGCTTGCGCATCACGTTAGGGGAAATCTGGGTGATCTTGGGGGGCGGTTCGGCTGAAGTCGATACGCCTTCCGGCCTGGCGAGTGTGCGCGGCTCGTATCTGAGCGTATCCGTGAACCCGGATACTGGAGAAGTTTACGTGACCTGTCTGGAAGGGCATTGTGGCTTGAGCAATGCCGCCGGTGGCGTAGAGCTGGTGGCCGGGCAGACCGCGGTGATCACCAATGCTGGTTTGCCACCAGAGATTGGCAGCATGTCGGAAGAGGACATCCAGCGCTGGCTGGACTTCAACCCTGAAGCTACCCTGGTGATCACGCCCCTGGCCGAAACGGAAGAATCGCCCGAAGAAGAAACGCCCACGCCGACCACGACCACGCAAGTGGAGGAGCCGCCGGCCCAGGCCCCTTCGCTCACCATAACGCATGATGTGGTCTGTAAAAGTGGGCCGGGTTCATCTTATGATGATGTCCGCACATTGTACGTTGGCACGACCGCGATTGTGATCGGGCAATATCCGGGTTACTGGGTGATCGAAGTGCCCGGCTCGCCGGGCTTGAGTTGTTGGGTGCCGACTAACGTGGCCGATGCCAATAACGAGGCCGGTGGGGTTGGTCAGGTTGGCGCGCCCGAAAAACCCACCAAGACGCCTAAGCCAACCCGTGATGTACCCAAGGAATCGAATGCGCCCACCGTGTTCGAGGATATCTATGGCTTCACAGGCATGATCTACGACACCGAAGCTTGCCAGAATGCCTTCCTGGTGACCGTGTTCGATGCCGATGGGATCAGCGCCGTGCAGGTCGTCTTTAGTGTCGGTGATCCGGCGTTTTCAAGCCCCACGTATGGCTCCCTGATGTATGCAGAAGGATATTGGGGCGGCACATTCTCTGTTGCGGCGGGCTATGGCGATACCGTCTATTGGCGCATTCGCGTTACCGATAAAAAAGGAAATGTGGTGGAATCGGCTACCTTCACCTACCAGGATATGTACGGTGCCTGTGCGCCATTCCCGTAAAGTTTACGGTATACTGAATTGGTATGCGAAATCCGCTCGAACGCCAAACCTCAACATCCATAAACCGCCGCCAGATCATTATTATCGTGGCGTTGATGCTGCTGCTGATCGGAGTGGAGATCGCAGGCCTGTTGCCGGGCGTCTCGACGCCGTTCGA
>JBNKDB010000576.1:0-3019 GCA_050288045.1 Anaerolineales bacterium
GCTGCCAACGCTACCGGAACTTTGTATGCCATGCTGCATACCGATGCCGGAGAAGTAGGCACTTTCGAATTCCCCGATGGTGCCGATACCCCCGTACGCATGGACGAGCAGGTCGTAACCCCACCCTTCCAGGTTTTGGCATCGTTCACGCCTTCCGTAACCGTGAGCGACCAGGAGATCGCAGACGGTACAGTCACGATTGCCGAGGTGATCAGCAACGGCCCGGGCTGGTTGGTCATTCACGCGCAAGGTGACAGTGGCCCTGGCCCGATCCTGGGCTATAGCCCGGTCGTGAATGGCACCAACAGCAACGTACTGGTTGAAATCGACGGCGACAACGCTACCGAAACCCTATACGCCATGCTGCACACCGATGCCGGGGAAGTGGGTACGTTCGAATTCCCTGACGGCTCTGATACCCCGGTGCGGGTGGACGAACAGGTTGTTACCCCGCCGTTCCAGGTTACACTGGCGGTCGAAGTTATGACCGGAACCGTTGAAGTCGAATTATTCGATGCCAGCTTTAGCCCCAAGGAAGTGACCGTTGCTGTTGGCACAACCGTGAGCTGGATAAACAATGAGGATTTACCCCACACAGTCACGGCCGATGACGGCGCTTTCGACAGTGGTGAACTGCAATACTATGATGTTTTCGAATTCACCTTCACAGAAGCCGGTACCTATGCATATTATTGCGACTATCACGGTGGTTCTGGCGGTCAAGGAATGTCAGGTGTAATTACCGTTGTTGAAAACTAGCAATCACGATTTCACCTGACAAACACAGCCCCTCCCATTGGTTGTATGGGAGGGGTATTTTTTTGCCTAGCACCACATTTCTAAAACCCTAAACGTCCCTCCCCAACTGGAAAAATTTGCGGGTCAGAATGATCCACCAGACCAGATAACCGACCACAGACAACAGCGAGATATACACGCCCACCACCGGCACATACAATCCGAACACAACCAGGTTAGTGGCAATACCCACGTAGGCGCTCGCCTTGCTGTAGACCTCGCTGCGCAGCATGAGCCAGGCCGTAATCAGCAACGAAAGCGATCCCAGTACGTAATGGGCATTGAAAGCCGTACCGCGGAAAGTCGCCAGGGTGGCCTCACCAGCGGCCTGGATAATGGCGCGTTGCGCATCGGTGGTAGCCGCGGCATACTGGTCGCCCAGCGCCAACATCTCGAAGGCCGGTCGCGCCGGGATCAATACGACCAATCCAATCAAGCCCAACGCCAGAGCCAGCAATGCCCAAGATTCATCCGTACGACGCAGGCTGAGATAGAACGCCAGGAAAACGGGGATAGCGAAGAAGTTGCCCAGCAGATACAGGAAGTCCAGACTCATCAATCCGGCCAGTTTGCTCTCCTGGATCACGGCGAAGATGTCGTCCGGGTAGACCGGCCAGATGAAATAGGCCATGATCGAGATCGGGATAATGGCTGCCGTGATTACTGCCGCCACACCGGCAATTTTGTAAAGCGTTTTCCAACGCGCGTCGGTGTATTCATTCATAAGTTCCAGGTTCAATTCTTTCTGTGACATTACATATACCTCATTCGTAGATATAAATATTAGGCTTGCTTACTTAGCCGTAGGAAGTCGCGGGCCAACAGCGGGTACCAGGCCACGTAGAACAAGCCCCCAATCGCCAAAACGATCGCGGCCAGGCCAGGCGAAACCAATTGGATTAGGACGTGGATCCAATCCAGGCCGTTGGCAAGCAGTCCCGTCCAGGCGGTTGCCTTGCTGAAATGTCCACTGCGCAGCATAATGCAGGAGATCAGCACCGTACCACCCTGCAAAAACAGACCTGCAAAGAAGCCCCCCGTACTATGCCACCAATCGGAAGCGATCACCGCCTCCCCAGCAGCCAGCAGCATGGTACGCTGAGTCTCCGTCGTGGCTGCGGCGTACTGGTCGGCCAGGTGGATCATCGAGAAGGCTGAATGCGTAGCCAGGGCCAACACCACACCGATGAAGACTAATCCCACACCCAGCCCAGCATACATGCGCTTGCTTTCCTGCAAGGCAGCGATGACTGCAAAGGACGTTACCGTAAACAGCGTCACATTAATGAGGATTGGGAAATCCAGGCGCAGCAAGGTAACCAGCCGCGCTTGCTCCAGTCCGGTGAAATATTCATTGGCCGTGGTCGGTTCTACACCCAAGGTGGTGGCGACAACCAGGGTGATGAGGACACAACCAAGCTGAACTAGGGCAGCTACCCCACCCGCTCGATAAAGTGCCTTCCAACGCGGGTCGGTGCTTTCAGGTACAATGCTTTGAGACAATATTTTCTGTGACATTTCAATTTCCTGCTTGTTTTCATTCAATCGAGATCTATACATGCAACAGCGGGCGCAGGCGTGTAGCCCAGGCGCGCATCTTGTCCCATTTGCGGAAATCGAGCGGCGGGACGAAGCGGGCGAAGAACGGCGGCAGCATCAGCTTGGCCCCACGCCGGTCGAATTTCCCGGCGAAGTAGGCTTCATCCACCGCTGGCACCAAGGCGCGCACCGCATCCAGGAAAGCGCGGCGATTCTGGCGGCTGGTTTCGTCATCACCCAGGTTGGTAATGTGCACGCAAAACAGTGCCACCGGCAATTCTTGTAAGGTCTTTTGATTGGCCTTGACGAAATCGACTGCTTCCGGCAGCCAGTTGCCATGCTGCACGGCGCTGCCAATCACCACCGCCTGGTATCCATCGAGTTGCAGGTTCTCTTCAATCGGTTTCACGTCCACGGCCAGATCATCCCCGGCCAGGCTTTCACCAATCGCAACCGCCACCTCAACGGTCGAGCCGAAGGCGCTGGCATAAGCAATCAAAATTCGTTTTTGCATTTGTTTCTCTCCGTAGCTAAAGGTGGATAATTCCGCCGGGGCCGGGTCGGGAGCCAGGGCAGTAGCGCCGCACACGGTCAGGCCAACGGCAGTCGCCCCGGCACAGCCGATCTTGAGAAAGTTCCGGCGTGAGAGCGGTTTCCGAGCATTTTGTTGTGTAGACATTTT
>JBNKDB010000577.1:0-7145 GCA_050288045.1 Anaerolineales bacterium
TAGAAGGACATGTCGTTGTTGCCGCCGTCCCAGAGCACGATGTCGATTTCCTCTTCGGCCTGGCGCAGGATGGCTTCGTAGTCCACCCCGGCGTACACGATCACATCATTGACGATGTGCAGTTCGTATTCCTCGCGTTCCTCGATGGTGCATTCGTGCTTGTCCAGGTCGCTCAGTTCAGCGTAGCGCTGCACGGCCTGCTTTTCCAGGTCCCAGTAAGGCATCGGGTGGCGGATGGCAGCTACTTTGTAACCCAGGTCACGCAAGATTTGGCTGACGCGCCGGGTGGTCTGGCTCTTGCCGCTGCCGGTGCGTACTGCACAAACCGACACGACCGGTTTCTTCGATTTCAACTGCGTGTTATGCGTGCCCATCAACCGGTAATCGGCCCCAGCCGCCAGGACAATCGAGGCCTTATGCATAACATATTCGTGGCGCACATCGCTGTAGGCAAAAACCACCTGGTCGACCTGCTTTTCGGCGATCAAGCGTTCCAACTCACTCTCCGGATAGATATCGATTCCCTGTGGGTACAAAGACCCGGCCAGGGCCGCCGGATATTTACGCCCTTCGATATTCG
Source organism: Anaerolineales bacterium (assembly GCA_050288045.1). GTDB lineage: Bacteria > Chloroflexota > Anaerolineae > Anaerolineales > UBA11579 > JAFGRA01. The sequence goes on from JBNKDB010000577.1 coordinate 581, forward strand.
GGATCTGGGTCGCGGTGAAGGCGACGACTTCATAGGCATCATTGTCGCGATAGAAGACATTGAAGTTGTGAAAGTCGCGCCCGGCGGCGCCCATAATGAGTGTTCGAATGCGGGACATAGTTTCTCCTTATCCAATAGATGAAAAGGGCATAGCCCTTTCTTAGGCAAGACGCTTTGTGCCTTGCCATTGATAGTTGGGTGCGGTGTACCCTGGAAAGGGCCACGCCCTTTCCTAAAAAACGCTCGTACCCAGGTAGAGTACGAGCGCATTTCTCATTACATGAATTCCGGTGCCTCGATGGTAAGCAAACGCAAGCAGTTCGCTAAAGCCTGCTTGGCAGCCGCCACGATCCGCAAACGCACAGCGCGTATTTCCGGGTCGGCCTGCAAAACCGGGCACTGATTGTAGAAATCGTTGAAGCCGCGCGCGAGTTCATACGCCAGGTTGGTAATATGCAGCGGCTTGTATTCAGTGGCGGCGTTTTGCACGATTTCCGGCATCTGCGAGAGCAGATCGACCAGCTCGATCTCGGCCGGGGAAAACTCGTAGGTCGGGAGCAAACTTTCCGGCAGCGGTTCGTCGACACGCCGCAGGATGCTGGCGCAGCGCACGTGGGCGTACTGAATATACGGGGCAGCCTGCCCGTCGAAGTCGAGGGCGGTTTCCCAATCGAAGGTGGCGATCTTGGTATTCTCGCGCGCCACGATCGGGAACTTGATCGCCGCCAGGCCAACTGCTCTGGCGACCACCTCGCGCTGCTCGGCAGTCAATGACTCGTTGCGTTCCTGGGCAATTTCACCCGCCCGGCTGATCGCTTCGCGGATCAGGTCTTCGAGCAACACCACAGTACCATCGCGTGAGGCCATGGTAACGTTACCCGGCAGGTTGACGAGTTCGTAGGGGATATGTTCACAAACTGCGGCTTCTTCTTTGTATCCGGCGATCTCCACAATCTTGAAGATTTGCTGGAAATGCAGCGACTGGCGCACATCGACCACGTATAGGGAATGATCGAGGTTGTATTCTTCGTATTTCTTGCGGGCCAGCGACATGTCCCAGGTAGCGTACAAAGCCGTACTATCGGAGCGCAGGATCACGGCGACGCGGTACTTATCTTTCTTGAGGCCAAGTTGCTCGTCGACGCGCACGATCACCGGGCCTTCGGGGCGTTCGTCTTCGGCAATACCGCGCCCGATCAGGTCAGCGACCATCGCCTTGCCGGATTCGTCTTCTTCGCTGGGGTAATAGAAGCGGTCGAAGCGCACGCCCATCAGGCCATAGATTTCCATGAAGCCGTCAATCGACCACTGGCGGGTTTCCCGCCACAATTGCAGCAATTCGGGGTCGGCGGCGTTCCAGCGCGCATAGGTAGCGCGCACTTCGCTTTCCAATTCGGGGTCCTTCGCCAGACGCTGCACGGCTTCGGCGTAGAGGTCACCCATCCAGCGCGTGATGTCCTGGGCCGGGGTTTCGCCCATATGGTGCTTTTCGTAGTTCCACAACCATTGGATGACGTGCAGGCCGATGTCGCCGGGGTAATTGGCTCGCACCACTTCATATCCGGCATATTCGATGATATTGGAGAGCACTGCCCCCAAGATCATGCTGCGCAGGTGGCCGATGTGGAAGGCCTTATGCGTATTGGGCTGCGAGAACTCGACCATCGTGCGTTCGCCCTTATTGGCGCCGCGGCCGTAGTCTCCAGCTTTTTCAAGCACTTCGTCGATCACGCGGCGGGCGTACTCGGCGGTGGAGAAATACAGGTTCAAGTAGCCTTTGACGGCCTCGATACGGGAGAAACCTTCCGGCTGCCCTAAAAACTCGACGACCAGTTCGGCCAGTTCCTGGGCGCGCTGCGGGACGTTGACCTTTTTTCCGCTACGCGCTTCAGCGGCTGCAATCGGGAAGAAAGGCGCTGAAATACCCCATTCCCCGGAAAAGGGAATGCCCGTCCAGTTGATCGTCTCCGGCGCGGGGACGTCATTCTGCTGCAAGCATTGCAGGATCTGTGCTTCGATGCGTTGTCGTTCTTCGTCAAACATGAGCTATGCAACCTACCTCTACCACCCGGAATACGTAAAAAGCGGGAGCGCGTGATGCTCCCGCTGACATTTACGGACTATTGTCAATAACGAACAAATTGTTAAACCGGCGCTTAATTCTGTGCCTGTTCGAGAGCCGCTAATTGAGCCATGATGTGGCCTTTGCGACGGGAAGCATTATTCTTATGCAGAATACCTTTGGCAGCGGCTTTGTCCAGCGCACTGACGGCCTGTTCGGTGTACAGGCGGGCGGCTTCCAGGTCCTGGTCTTCAATAGCCTGGCGCGCTTGCTTCACATAGGTGCGGGCGCGGCCACGGAAGATGCGGTTGTGGGCACGGCGTTTCTTATTTTGCCGGTTTCGTTTCAATGCTGATTTGGTATTAGCCAACGTTAAATCTCCATTCTTTCTAGTCTTGCTGTGCGACCGCTAATTTTACATGACTCCCCTAATTTTGTCTAGGTTTGGGGTGGAAGGAATCAGCGATTGGTGAGCAGTAATCAGGGGGGCGAGAGGCGTAAACCGAAAAACGAGAAGCGAAGACTCGCTCAACAAAAAACGCCAGAGGCTCAGTTAATCCACGGGAAGATAATGGGTGAAAGGTACAAGGCGTTCAGGCAAATCGGAGCACGTTGGCAACGTCAGTTCCTGGTCATTAACATTAAGTGGCTTCGAACTATCCATAAAATGCAGAAAGAAACATACCCGCCGACCTTCCGTATTTATAGCCTCATCTTCTGGAATGCACTCCATTCCAGTGGGGTCAAGATAGAATTCCATATATGGCGCTTGATCATTTTGATCTACTTCGCTCAGTACGCCAGGCGAGTATGCCCCAAATACCTGAAGTTCTAATAATCCCAAATCTTCATGGTTTTCCCAATAAATTTCATCGACGAACTTACCGTCAGCATCGATAAGAAAATCGTATTCGTGATACTTGGCAGCATTCAGGATTGAAGTTTCGGTGGGAACAATAGGATATACGCCGATGATCTGATAACTTTTATTGTCCATTGAGTTCTCCTTAATTGTCGCAAATAACGGCTACCCGCGCATAAGAATCAACTCTTGCGAGCCTTCTTCCAAACTATTATAGTCATCCAAATGGATATGCATGTCGATACTAGGCGACGGGCTGCACGCGTTTGTTTGGCGGGAGCATGCCATTACGCACTTACGGGAGGACTTCACCAAATCGTCCACTCAGATACTTAAGCCTTTCGCTATGCAACGGATCGGACTCCGACGGCAGGACATGCCTGCAAATCTCCAACGTGAAGTGAAGATTCTCCAAATAGTCTTCTCCAATTCGTGGGTCGTCTAGCTTTGCCAGAGTCTCTTGAATCCAAATTTCAGCATCTACGAAATCAATAAAGGTTTGAAGCGATTCATAAATTGCACCCGTTGAATGCCGAATCTGCGGTTTGTATTTGCTGGTCGTGCCGTAAGTGAATTTGCGCTTGGTTTGTTTCTCATAGATGGTAACTTGCCCATGAGGAGTATCAGCCAAGTAGGTGTCACCTCCATCGTCACTCCAATCCAGTGAGTACTGGGATGATGGAGTGGTTGACACACTATCCAACTCATTCCCTTGACCACGACCAGTTACGATCCAGTCGCGGATGTTGTCTATGCGCTGAAGATGCGTAGGATGAATCGTGCTTGGAAGAAATGATCGACTATAGTCAAGGCTTTGCAGCATCCGCGCTTGCGCTGTTGGTTGATCGCCAAGTTGCTCCAAGTCAACGACCATGAACAGGCTCCATGACTCCGTCTCTTCAAAGTCATAAAATGTTTGTGGATGTTTTTTTAGAATATTGCCTTGGTCGTCTTCGATACGAACGGTGAAAGTCCGGCTCTGTGGCAATTCAGTAATGATCGCATTAAAATCAAGTATGGAAGTGCTGTATTCATCGACTTTATGGTGCCATTTTAATGGTTTCATGCTCGATTAGTTCCTAACCCAAAAGCATGGATGCTGCCTACTGGGATGATAACCCAATAGTTTATGCGCGAAATCCATCAAATTCGTTTTACCCAAATAAACATAAGGTCTGAACAATATCTCTTCAAGGAATTATATCAATATTTCAGAAACACTATCGATCATGAAACGAGAATAAAGTTACGTTATTCATGTACCCTAATTCTTAATTCGCTCTCTTGCTCCCGTGTCTCCCTGTTTCCATGTCTACTAAAACTGCCATTTGCAATCTGCATTTTGCAATTTATTCCCCGCATCCCAATTGTGGCGTATAATAGATGTTCTAATGATGAAGGAGATTTTTCCATGACACGCGAAACATTTGAACGCCAGATCCAAGACCTGCTCGATGAAGTCCTGATCCTGGGCAGCATGGTGCAGCAGGCGACACTGGACGCGGTCGACTCCTTACAAAAGCGCGATATCGAAGCTTCGCGGCGGGTATACCACAGCGACCACGAGATCAACGACAAGCGCTTTGCACTGGAAGACCAAACCCTTACCCTGATCGCCACCCAATCACCCATGGCGCGCGACCTGCGTGTGCTGGCCGCCGTGCTTGAAATCCTTACCGAACTGGAACGCATGGGCGACTACGCCAAAGGTATCGCCCGCATCAACATCAATCTGGGCCAGGAACGCCTGCTCAAACCGCTGGTCGACCTGCCCAAGATGGCCGAAATTACCGTGGATATGCTGCGCCGCGCCCTGGATGCTTTCGTCGCCGGTGACGCCGAGCAAGCCCGCGCCATTCCCAGAGACGACGATCAGGTCGACGCCCTGTTCAATAAGATCAACCGCGAACTGGTCGAGTTCATGATCCAGGACCCCACCACGATCGACAAGGCCAATCACCTGATGTGGGCCGCCCATAACCTGGAGCGCATGGCTGACCGGGTCATCAACCTGTGCGAACGCGCCATTTACGTCGGCACCGGTGAGTTGGTCGAACTGAGCATGTCCGACGATGAGGTCAATTAGCAGCTTTGATTAGAGTTCATTAAGGCTAAGCATCCACTATTGACAGGCATTCCAGACCATGCCATAATGAATGCAGTTCAATTGACAAATTCCATGTCAATTGCCCAAAATTTGCCATCCCACTGAAAAGGAGGTGTTGCCCATGGATAGTTATTTAGGTAAGACTGGCACTGTGGCACGCCTCCTCGCTTTTGCAGGATAGTGTCACAGTGCCACAAGGTAAGGGAGCCGCTCATTCGGGCGGCTCTCTTTGATTCTAAACACCTTTAAGCGTCCTCGTCCCCAAAAGCAATCCCTACCCCACGCGCCGCCCAGACCGCATCGCCCTGCGGATTCACGCGCTTGGGCACCGCCAGGGCTTCTTCCAGCGGAGTTGCCACGATGGTCGCATCCTTCAGCGCCACCATATGCCCGAATTTACGATCTTCGATTAATTTGACGGCATTAGCGCCATAGCGCGTCGCCAGCCAACGGTCAAAGGCGCTGGGGGTACCGCCGCGCTGCAAATGCCCCAACACCGTGACGCGCGTTTCTGTCTGGGTACGCGCTTCGATCTCCTGCCCGACAAAAAAGCTCACCCCACCCAAGCGGGCGACATTGACCGCGTTACCCGTATCTCGAAAAACCTGTTTTCCCCCGGCCAGGCGCGCCCCCTCGGAAACCACTACGATGCTGAAATCCCGGCCGCTTTCGACGCGCTGCAAAATCTTACGGCAAACGGCCTCGTAATTGAATTCGATTTCGGGGATCAGGATCACATCTGCCCCACCAGCCACACCGGAATGCAGGGCGATGAAACCGGCGTCGCGCCCCATCACCTCCAGCACCATCACACGATGATGGGATTCGGCCGTGGTGTGCAAGCGGTCGATGGCTTCGGTGGCAATGTTCAGGGCAGTATCGAAGCCAAAGGTGATCTCCGTACCACCCACGTCGTTATCGATCGTCTTGGGCACGCCGATCACAGGCACACCGCGCTGGTGCATTTCCATGGCGATGCGCAGCGTGCCATCTCCCCCAACCACGATCAATCCGTCCAGTTCCAAGCCATTGATTGCCGCCACAACTTCACCCGAAACATCTTCGATGACGGTCTTTCCATCCACCTCGACCTCACGCGCAAACGGGTTGCCGCGGTTGGCCGTCCCCAGAATGGTGCCGCCGCGCGGCAGAATGCCACGCACCGCGGCGGCATTCAACGGGATGATGCCCTCCGGGTCCAGGAAACCGTCAAAGCCGTTGCGGATACCGAGTACCTCACAATTGCACTGGCTTTCGGCTGTTTTCACTGCTGCCCGGATCACGGCATTCAGTCCAGGAGCATCGCCGCCACCTGTCAAGATACCAATCTTTTTCATGAAAGCTCCTTTATTCAATTATGCGTGAAGAATTAGGAATGAAGAATGAGTTGCATGAATCACGTTTCACGAATCTCGATTCTCGTCTTGCGATGTATTGATACTACAATGTGGAAAATTAAACGGTTGACAAAATCTACCTACACCATACTGCCAACTGTATACTACATACTAACTATCCCGCCGGGGTTACCGTT
>JBNKDB010000578.1:0-4907 GCA_050288045.1 Anaerolineales bacterium
AAACGACGCACCACCCAGATCGCAAAGATGATCTGCGGGGTCATCCCCAACACCCCGGCGCCGATCAGCCAGACGAAGTTCAAACCACTGAATAAGAAAATCGAACCAATCGTCACGAAAGAAATCTTGCCGATCACTTGCAAAATAGCAATATAATCTAAACGCTCGTTGGCAGTCAGCAACGTTTCCAGGGGCGACTCAATCGCCGACATCAAAAACGTAAGCGTATAAACGAATACCCCCAAAACCAATTCTTCGGTATAGCCGACCACACTGGCAGCAACGGTGATCCCAACAATACCGGCAACTGCCAATAGAAAACGCAAAACCACCAGGTTCCAGAACAAGGCTTTGACCTTGCTGCGGTCGCGGGCCATCTCGCGCATCACATACTGCGAAATCCCCAATTCAGCAACAATCTGGAATAGCCCAACAAAACCCAGTACGATCGAGTATTGCCCAAAACGGCCATCTCCCAATCGCCGGACTACGTACACACTGAACACGAAGTTGATCAGCTTGAGCATCAAACTTCCCAGCGTGATAAAGAAAGTATTCTTAAAGATGGTCCGGCTTAAACTCCACCGGGACTGTGCTACGGATTCTTGATCTGCCATGCATCACTTCTCATGAAATCATTATTGACTTTGTATAAATCGTAATCACCGGATTGGTAAACAAGTTCACAACAACCAGCCTGAATATACTGTGAATAAAGCGTCATCCCCTTTGAAAACGGTCCAATGATGAGATACTCCGGTTGATAATAGAAAGGATTGTAATTGGTTACGAACTCATCACCATAGTGAATGTATGCGGTTTGTTTATCGACCAGATCGTTAGGGGGATGATGATAGTTCACATCGGCAAGAATATCAAGCTGCCATTCCCACGATTCTACTACCGCACCATCTTCGATATGCGCCTCAAGGTAGCTGGCAAACTCTTGAGCGGATTTATCCGGTTCAGAAAATAAGGTCACAAGCTGGACACCAAACGCATATAGCGCGCCAATCGCAATCGCGGCCACAAGCAAGTTTCGGCCCCAAGCGAGCGCAGATCCTTTTCCAATCCCCTCAGACCGGATGCTTGCCACCATGTCGGTGAGGAATTTTCCGGTCAACATCAGCCCCAACACATATGGGGTAAACAGATAGCGCGGCCACCCCACGGACGCGATCACATTCCAGGCTGTCCAGATCAGGATGAAGACCACCAGGAATAGCTGCCTACGATCCCGGCGCTTGAACAACTGCACAGCAGCATAGACCAACCCAGGCAAGACGAACAACACGTACCCCGAACGCACAAGATACCATAAATTCTTAGGGATACGCTCGAACCGGAACGCCGACACGGTCACTTCCGAACTAGACCGGATGCTCGCCATATGCTGGTCGATATTCTCGAACCCAACCATATAGAATTGGATCAGGAACCACAGCCCCATCATTGCGACCGCAATTCCGAATGTCAAGACAGCTTTCTTTATATCCAGACGTTTGAAAAATAACCAATCGATTACGATCAGGGCCATCAATGCGGGCAAAACCAGCCCGAATTGGCCTTTGGTCACCATTGCCAAACCAAAGAACAGCCCCGCACCAACCGCGCTGCCATAACCTTTATCGTCACAGGAACGCAAGAACAGCAAGAACCCCGCCAGGAAATACGCCAACGCCGGCACATTTCCCAGAACCAAACGCCCGTAGTAAAAAATACCCTGCCGCGGCACAGCCAGCAAAAGCAGCAAAGCCAGGATAGCTGCGGTTTCACCAAAAAGTTTACGCACGCTCAAATAATAGAGCAGCACGAAAACCAGTAAAAAACCAACAACAACCAAACGCGCTTGCAGCAAACCAACGCCAAAGAGCTTGAAAACGAGCGCGATCGGCAGTACGACGCCCGGGCCATTGGCGATCAAAGGTTGGTCCAAAACACGGAATCCTTCAGAGGACATCATGGCATATTTGCCATAATCCACAAGATTCATTGCGCCTTGCGCGACAAAACCTTCATCGATCCAAGTAGCCGGTAAATAAGGTTGGTGATAGAGTGCCCCAAATAAAACAAATATGCCAATAAAAATATATAACAATTTTTTATTCATGAACACCAAAACAATCTAAAATCAGTGAAATTACTTTGCTTTGTAACTTATTTTCTCAATCAACCGCGTAACAACAAAAAATCAACGCAGTCCGTCGAATTTCATCTTCGACATGAACAAATCTGGATAATACCCCATAAAAACACAATAAGGAGCACATTGGCAACCGCTAAAGCAATCCAATCTCGGCAATGCCATGGCCCCTTATTGAATTCGGGTTTTTCCAAATCTATTCCGTAGCCAATCCTAGCAGCAAATTATATCTGGTAGACCTTTTTACGATCCACCATCCAGCACATACAATTCATACGCGCCAATTTCCATAACTAGCGTGTAGTTGGTCGCCAGGATTTCCGGGGGGTAAACATGAACCCACTCACTGAATTGTCCAACCAGCACATATGGCGGCATACCATCAGCAGTGAAATCATAGAGTGATTCAGGAGACGGCCCACCGATCCAGATGTGCTCTACTGCTCTATTCAAAATACCCGAAGGCGGGTAATGGTAATTATGATCGGTCAGGAAGCCCATTTCCGGCTCCCAGGTCTCTACGACAACGTCTTCGGGGACATGTTCATCCATATAGGTCGCCATCACGAACGGCGCATTGAAGGGCGGCACAATTACATCTTTGAGCGTTTGCCCAAAAGGCAACAGTATCATAGCCACCAACACAAACAAGAAAACCGCCTGCAATTCCACAGCCGAAAGGCGGACTTCTTTCTGCTTTGGCTTGATAAATTCACGCCAATTCAACACGAAATTATTGGTAAGTTCGCTAAAGAACTTTGCCACGAACAGCGCCGCAAAAGCCAGCGCCGGGAAAGCATAACGCAACCAGGAAATCGACGCAAACACATACCATACCAGATTGACCACGATAAAGAGGTAGATCACACTCCACTTCTGGTTTTGCTTCTTGCGCGGCAACACCAACAAGAAACCGTAAACCAATACTGGGGCGAGAATGCTCATGTACACTTTGAAGTCGATCAGTTCTGTTACTGCTCGCCGCATCAAGTCTGGATCGAACACCAACGCCGCGCCCCCCGTAGCTTCCCGCAGCAAGGTCAGGTTTTCGCTGGCTGTATTTGGTCCCAGGTACAAGATCATATACACCTGCCAAAGACCAAAGCATGCCGCCGTCACAATCCCAGGGATCAGGAATACCTTTTGCGGTGTCTTGCGATAATAGATCAGGTTCAATATCCAGGCACCTAACAGCGTGGGGGCCAACAGCAACAGGTACTGGTTCTTGGTCACCGTTGCCAACCCCAACATCAGCCCGGCCAAAAATAATCGCCAAAAACTGGCCTTATCCCATTTACTGAACCACAGGTAGAATCCCAAAATTACGAAGAACAAGCCCGGCACTTCCCCAAGCACTTGCCGTCCATATTCGAGCAGCCCCACACCACGCGAGGTCACCAGCAAGGCGGTCGCAATAAAAGCAATTTTGTGCCCTGCCAGATAGGCACTTAGCCGATAAAAAACGAAAATCGTAGCCAACAAATATAAAGCCATGACCACGCGCGCCTGTAGCAAACCAATCCCAAAAACTTTAAAAACGCCAGCAATTGGCAGCATTACGGTTGGGCCAACGCCAATTGTTGGGCCAAAGTAGCGAAAACCATCGCTGCTGATATCGGCGTATTCACCGAAGCGCAGCAGGGTCTTGGGCACATGCAAGTGCGACCCCTCATCGAACCAGGTCGTCGGATAAGCAGTCAGGTTAAAAAATGCCAGGAAGAGCACCACCAGTGCTGCAGTAACCAGCAACCAGGTTTGAGCTGTTTTCGTATTGCTTTCATCTTTCCGTAAAATCATGTTTTTAATGCTCATATCGATCTCGCCTATGCATTGTAGTGGGCAACGACCGCATGCGTCCCAGCTTCAACCTGCGTACAAGTATAAGTTGTTCCACCCACCTGTTGAGTATGTACGACAACCATCGTACCGTCGATTTCAATACCGCTTAGTTCACTACCGGCATGCACACTCGGCAGCATGATCGTAAGCTTATTCTGCGAGTCTCCTGCACTAGACAGCGTAAAGTGCAATGTTCTTGCTTCTGAATCCCAATTTTGGGCTGCGATCTCTGCACCTTGGCGCATTTCAGTAAAAGCCAGCCATTCTTCCGTCGACCAGATCGGAATATCCTTCTCAACAGCATAACCAAGTGTACCATCCAACCAGCGCAGGTCTTCATTTCGCCACTCCTCACCTGCCGCATACGGGTCGGTGTGAAAGTGAGTCACAATGGCGCTGTAATAACCATCCAAACTTTGGTCGATCAGTCGTTTGGAAATCTCCACTGCCTCGTCCGCCGGGATACCGGCTTCCGTACCCCAATGCAAATTGAGCATGTGGTCATCGGCCAGGTGGGTCAACTGCTGGTAGAGATTTAGAATTTGGCCGTTCTCATCAACGAATTTCATCGGCAAGCCACTGCCGGTAAAATGCCCAAACAACCATTCGCCCGCCGGACTCTGGAAAAGCGGCCCCCAGTGATAATAATCCATATTCATGCGAAATCCATGGCTGGCCTGGAAGATGCCGGTTTTCACCCAACCATCCCAAAGCACGCGGTGCGTGCGCACGGTCGGCGAAATAGGGCCATACCCCAACCCAGTGAAGACTTCATAGTAGACATCCCAACCGGTGTCCAGGCCCGGTTCCGGGCTGAACTCGCCCACGTAGGGATGGATACCAAACTCATGGCCGCGCTTACGCCACTCATCGATCTTGCCGGGCGTGGGCTGCACGAAACGCCTGCGCAGCGGCTCCCCCAATT
>JBNKDB010000579.1:0-5550 GCA_050288045.1 Anaerolineales bacterium
GGTATCGATATTTATGGTTCTGGGATTGACCCGGTTGAAATTCGCCGCCGGATTGGGATGGTCTTCCAGAAGCCTAATCCGTTCCCTAAAAGCATTTACGATAACGTAGCCTGGGGTGCAAAGATCAATGGTTTTAAGGGAAATATGGATGAGCTTGTGGAAGAATCTTTGCGACAGGCGGCCATTTGGGATGAGGTCAAGGATAAGTTGGATCAATCCGGGCTTTCACTCTCTGGCGGACAGCAGCAGCGTTTGTGTATTGCACGCACGATTGCTGTGAAGCCGGAAATCATTCTGATGGACGAACCTGCTTCGGCATTGGACCCAATTGCCACACTGCGTATTGAGGAACTCATGCGTGAACTTGCCAGGAATTACACCATCATCGTGGTGACCCACAATATGCAGCAAGCTGCCCGGGCGTCCGACTATACCGCGTTTTTCAATATGGATGATGACCGCGCCGGATACCTTGTGGAATATGGCGAGACCAACGAAATTTTTACAAACCCGCAGGAAAAATTGACCGAAGAGTATATTACCGGACGTTTTGGGTAGATCTACGTGTAAGTAGTAAAAGAATTATTGGGAGTGTTGGTGTGAAAGTTGCCGTTTTCTCTGACGTTCATGCAAACATACATGCGTTGAACGCAGTCATGGGTGATATCCACAAATTGAATCCCCAGCTCATCATTTGCCTGGGGGATTTGACTGGTTACGGCGCATTTCCGAACGAAGTGATTGAGTTGGTGCGAGAAGCGCAAATTCCAACACTCTTGGGTAGTTATGATGAAGCTGTGGGCTTTGGCTTGAGTGATTGTGGCGATTCCTCAACAAGCTTTGATGATTTTCGGCAGCGTGAACGCACTTTGAAATGGACGTGTAATAGGGTAACTGAGGATAATAAACGCTATTTGCGTGAATTGCCGATGATCATTCGGCGAAATCTTGCTGGAAAGCATGTGCTCTTCGTGCACGGCAGTCCTCGTGATATCAATGAAAGTTTGTATGAAGATCGCCCTGAGGCAACATTTATCCAAGTTGCAAAGATAAGTGGTTGTGACCTGCTGGTTTTTGGCAAAACGCACCAGGCGTATCAAAAGAAAGCGAATCATACGGTGTTCGTCAATTCGGGGTCTGTTGGCTTGCCCATTGAGGATATCAATGTCGCCAGTTATATTGTGGTGGAAATTGATAAACAAATTCGAGTTGAGTTCAGGCGAGTAGATTACGATTTTTCTGCAGCAAATCTGGCATTAAAACAGGCGGGGCTTCCGCTGCTTTCGCCCCAAATTAGTTGAGGTAGGATATTATGGCAATAAGAGGAACTTTGGAAAAGAAACTCCAACTGCTCCAGGATGAAATTCTTGTGTTGGGTAGCATGGTAGAGAATGCTATTCTGGCGGCAGTAAATGCTTTACAAAAGCGAGATATCGAGGCTTCCAAGCGCATTTATGCTTCGGATCAGCAAATCAATGACCGGCGCTTCAAATTAGAGAATGAATGTATAGCACTGATCGCAACCCAGCAGCCGATGGCGCGCGATATTCGGATGCTAGCAGCAATATTAGAGGTGTTGACCGAATTGGAACGCATGGGGGATTACGCCAAAGGGATTGCACGTATCAATGTCTTGATCGGTAAAGAAACGTTGTTGAAGCCGCTGGTCGATGTTCCTGAGATGGCAGAGATCACGGTGAATATGCTGCATCGCGCATTGCTGGCTTTTGTTGAAGTGGATGAAACTGCGGCTTGCCAGATCCCGGCTGAAGATGATAAAGTCGACAAGTTATACAATAAAATCTATCGTGAATTGGTTGCCTTTATGATCGATAATGGCGATGCGATTGACAAAGCCAATTATATGTTATGGGTGGCGCATAATCTGGAACGGACAGCAGACCGCGTGACCAATATTTGTGAGCGCACCGTGTATGTTGCTACGGGTGAAATGGTTGAATTGAGTACCTCAGATGATGAAATAAAGGAAGTCCATCCTTAAGTGAAAAAAGCATTGTTTTTGTGCACAGGGAATTCTTGCCGCTCACAGATGGCCGAAGCCATCGTGAATGCAGCTTCCCCTGACGTTTGGAGCGCTTTCAGCGCGGGGACGAGACCCGCCGGGTATGTGCATCTCAAGGCGATTGCAGTGCTGGAAGAAATCGGCATCCAACATCAAGGTGTGTCTAAAAATGTAGCCGAGTTTCAGGGAGAGCATTTCGATCTGGTGGTAACGGTATGCGATTCGGCTGCGGAAGATTGCCCAGTATGGTTGGGGAGTGGGCGAAAATTGCATATCAGTTTTCCCGACCCCGCTGATGCTACCGGTACCGAGGAAGAAATCATGGCGGTGTTCCGGGGAGTGCGAGATGACATCCGCCAGAAAATTCTAACTACGCTCCAAGAATTCGAAGAGTAATCAAAAAGGAGAAGTCCTAGTGGACTTCTCCGATAACTTCACCTTCTACCTTGTTTGCCCAGGGGTAGATTTCTGTACCTCTAGCGGCTTCCCTGATGGCAGGATCGTCAGAATAATGCCCGCGTTGATCTGGGGGAAGCAATTCTGCAATGTGCTCCATGATCTTGTGCCCAATTTTATTTAACTGCCTGCGCCGTTCCCGGCCGTGGCCGCTGATCTTGAAAGGGCCGAACGGTTTGCCGATATTGAGTGTTACGTGTGCCCTTTTACCTCTACGTAGGGATGGGAATACCCTGGTAAGGCCATCGATGCCAATTGGGAGGAGTTGGGCTTCGGTGCGGGTTGCTAGAAAAGCGGCTCCAGGCCTGGCGGGACGTAAAACAGTTGCCCAGTTGCCACCTTCAGGGAAGATACCAACGACACCTTTTTGCTTGAGAATCCCTTCACCAGCTCGAAGCGCGTAAGTGGAACCCGTTCCCCTGAAAAGCGGGTAATACCCCCAAGTTTTGGGAATCCATCTAACAATCGCCGGGGCGTGGGGGAGATCAAATCCGCCTAGAAATTCGATTGGCCAGGGAGCAATACTAACGACCGCAACGGGATCGATGAAGCTGAAATGATTGCCGACAACTAGAAAAGGCCCTTCCTTCGGCAGGTTTTCCTCACCGTTGACGTGATAATCGGTCAGCGTTCCCAATGCCAACTTTGCCAGCATTTTCAGGAAGTGCCGAAGAGCCACTCGCCTGGGGTAAGGGAATTCTTTGTTGGCGTTCATCGAACGCTCGATTGGTTAGTTAGCATCAACTTTGGCTTTGGTCTCGTTTACCCAGAGGAGCAAAATAAATCCAAGGACTAGAAAAGCGGCAATCGATAGCACAGCCAATCTTTGCCCTAGTTGTTCTGCAATCACAGTCGTGTTACCTTGAGCTTGATACCAGAGGGCAGCTTCAGCAGCCAACCAACCATAAACAGCCGGGCCGATAAAGGAAGAAGTCCGACCGGCAACTGCAAAAAAGCCATAAAACTCGGCGCTCTTGTTCTTTGGGCTGAGCAAGGCGACCATTGTCCTGCTGACGGATTGCACGCCGGTCAGGGCGAAGCCAGCCAGCGCGCCAATGAAGTAGAAGCCTAATTGGGTTTGTTCGAAATACATCCAAATGATGGCAACCAACATCAAGATTAGAGAAATGATCAGGGAGCGTTTGCCGCCAAAACGATGGGCGACGTTGCCAAAGACAAATGCACCGATGGAACTGGTTACCTGTACGATAATCATGAAAATGATCAGTTCTTCTTGTTTCATGCCGAAGAGCACGGCTCCTAAGATGGCGGCAAAGTCGAGCGCCATCAGGATACCGTCATTGTAGACCAGGAAAGCAACAATAAATTTGATGAACTCTCGGTAGTTTTTAACAGAAGCAAAGGTAGTTTTGAGGCGTTTGTAAGCAATTGTGAATACGTTCTCGCCAGCCGGAATTTTTCGAGCTTCAGCTTTCTCAGTTAACCAGAAGAAAAGAGGTAAGGCGGATATCGCAAAGAAGAGCGCGGTGATCACAAATGATAGGCGGATCATTAAATTGGTATCGACGATTGTGATGAGGGCCAATACGATAATCAGACAGATCACACCCCCGGCGGAACCAATCGCCCAGCCATTACCAGATACTTTACCCATTTCTTCAGGAGAAGCGATTTCCGGCAATAAAGCATTGTAGAAGACTTGAGCACTGCGATAACCAATTTCGGCAATGATGAAGAGCACCATGCCCAGCACAATGTTTCCGGCCTGAACGAAATAAAGTGTTCCACAAAAAATGATTGCCACGCCGGTATAGAAGAGTAAGAACCATTTCTTAGCGCCGGAATAGTCGGCGATCGTGCCCAGGATTGGGGAAGTGACAGCTACCACCAACATGGCAATTGCAACTGCAATACCCCATAGACGCGAACCTTCCGCGCCGCCAACTACCGCCCCTTGAAAGTATGCGGAATAAACCGCCAATAAGACCACAGCAGCATAAGCTGAGTTTCCAAAGTCATATAAATACCAGGCCCAACGCTCGCGCCTGGTGGATGCAACCGGTGGATTTGCAGCAGTACTGATCATCTTTGATGTTACCTCTCTAAATTTATGATTGAGTTCTGTGGAAAATTACGAACGACGATAATTCGTAATGACCAATTCTACCAAATAATCATGTTAACGTTTGTTAAGGCCATTGTTGCCGTGTTCAGGGAACTTCGGAGCGTAAATCGGGCCAGAGGGGGTAGTACATGAGCCATTGACGTGGGTTTTGGCGAATGTAATCCTCGACGATTGCGGCAACTTTTTGGGTGTTCTTCTGAATGGTTTGG
Source organism: Anaerolineales bacterium (assembly GCA_050288045.1). Taxonomy (GTDB): domain Bacteria; phylum Chloroflexota; class Anaerolineae; order Anaerolineales; family UBA11579; genus JAFGRA01. The sequence continues at coordinate 4,775 of JBNKDB010000579.1, forward strand.
CTTCGATTAGGAAATGTATCCATGTCGATTGGTTCGGTAATATCCACCAGGTAGTTCCCAGGATTGGTCATGCAGCAAACCACGATACGAACCGGGACTTCGCAGTCAGTGGCAAGGCGGACATGGGCGTTGGGCAAATACGCTGGGGACCCAAAGAATGGCGTGGTGTTTTTAATGCCCGGAACGGGACGATCGAGACCAGTAGCGACAACCCCACCAGCTTTTAAGGTTTCGGTCGCCTGTTTGAGGGCGCTGATACTGATTGGGGTGACATTCAACCCGCTCTTTTCTCTGAATGAGTTCTGGTATTCGTACCCGCTTGTTGGATTGGGATAAGATAATACCTGAGCACGGAACCCAAGGTATCCGAGAGCGATCATGCTGAGATCGAAGTTGCTCAGATGTGGCCCAGCGATAACGCTGTTTTCCTGCGTTGTCTTTACTGCCGAGATGACCTCGTGTGCTCGCGCTGAGAAAGTAACCAGGCTGGTGATCTTCGCAGGGGAGTCGATAACATGATAAAGGTCATATAGACATTGAGCTGAGTGTCGGATTACTTCGAAAACTGCGTGATCCAGTTCAGGCCCAGAGATCTTTTTATTATGTGCTACCCATTGGTTCAACCGGATGTTTTGCACGAATGGCATGGATTTTTGAGCTGCAATGCGCCCCGCAATAAAATCGCAAAACCGGTATCCCAGGCGCGGTGGGAGGGCTTTCGTTAATCCAATCGTGGTTTTAACGCCCAATTCGCTTGTAGAAAAATCCTGAAAGTT
>JBNKDB010000580.1:0-4935 GCA_050288045.1 Anaerolineales bacterium
GGCGTTGATGCGTTGGGTGAATAATTCCATCCACACGAATTGGTGGGCGATCAGCACCAGGTTGTGGTTGTTGGTGATGGCCGCACTCATGTTGGTGTTCTTGCTGGCGATCAGTACCTGCTTCTGGTCAACGACGATCACCAGCGTTTGAGTGAGTTCGTGCATCTCACTTTCCAGAGGTGGGTGGTAGGCGCTTTGTTCAGCACACTCCAGGGCTTGGGTGCCGATCAATAGCGTATGGATATGCACACCGCGTTTGGAGGCTGCTTCCAGGCGTTCGCCCAGGGTTTCGATCTCGGGGTCGTCCAGTACCAACATCAACTCGTGCTTGGCGGAGTCGATCATTTGCCCGGCGAAGGAAAGCACGGAGGCCGCGCCGGAGATCGTCCAGAAATCGTCTTCGAATTGAGTTTCGTATACACTGCGCAGCCCGGTACGCAAGGTTTGGAGGGTCTGTTGGTGTTCTTCTTCGTAGTGGTCGAGCAGCACATCGGGTGGAACGGGGCGGTAGAGCGTGGCGCGGCGGTCTTCCTTTTTTAGCACCGCGCCGCGCGCTTCCAGGCGACCGAGCGCTTCGTAGACCATGGAGCGCGGTACCCCGGAGCGTTTACTGACCTGATAACCATTGGCCGGATTCTCGGCCAGCAATGCCAGGTAGACTTTGGCTTCGTATTCTGTGAACCCGATGGTGGTCAATTCTTTGAGCATGCTGTACCTCAATGTGTTCTGATACTGAATAGTGTTTCGTGAAATAACTACTAGTTCTAGTATAAACCACATTTCGGGAAAGTCAATTAAGAAAAGACAAGGCGAAGTTAAAGGTTCGTCATCTATCTAGGCGCACTGTAAATTTTGAGGCGCCAATGTGACAAACTACCCTATCATTTGTCCCTATTTTCCCCGCGGAGGTTGAAAATTGGGATTGTTTACGCGATAATGGTGGGGGTCGTTGCAGCCGATCTTCCACATACAGCATAGGTTTCAGTTGCATTATTTGTAATCATTGTTGGTAAGCGTACCTTCATATTAACCCTGGCGGCACAGGCGCCGCTAACATATACACGAAAGAGGTAGTTAAGGACATGACCAACGAATCCAAGATCATTGACGGCAAAGCGATTGCGGCGGAGTTGCGCGCCGAATTGGCTAAAAAAGTCGAAGCGCGGGTGGCAGCCGGTAAGTCGGTTCCCGGTTTGGCGACCGTGCTGGTAGGTGATAACCCTGCTTCCCAATCGTACGTGGGCATGAAGCAAAAAGCCTGCGCCAAAGCCGGAATTAAATCCTTCGGTATCAAGATGAGCGCCGATGCTACTCAGGAAGAGGTCGAGAAAGTCGTTTCCGACCTGAACGCCAACCCTGAGGTGCATGGTATCCTGGTGCAGTTGCCGCTTCCCAGTCACCTGGATGAGGAGAAGGTGCTCAACGCCATCAGTATCGAAAAGGATGTCGATGGCTTCCACCCGATCAACATTGGCCGCCTGGCGCAGAAAGGCCGTGATCCTCTGTTTGTGCCTTGCACGCCCGATGGCTGCATTTACCTGCTGGACAAGATTGGCGCCCAGATCGAAGGCGCGGAAGCTGTGGTGCTGGGTCGCTCCAACATCGTCGGTATGCCGCTGGCGCTGCTGCTCATCGGCCGCAATGCCACCGTGACCGTGTGCCACTCGCGCACCAAAGACCTGCCGGGTGTATGCCGCCGGGCAGACATCTTGCTGGCAGCAGTTGGCCGCCCCGAAATGGTCAAGAAGGATTGGGTCAAACCCGGCGCAATCGTGATCGACGTTGGCTCCAATCGCATCGATGATCCCACCAGTGAAAAAGGCTACAAGTGGGTCGGTGATGTGGACTATGATGATGTCATTGATGTCGTCGGCCGGATCACACCTTCCCCCGGTGGGGTTGGCCCGATGACGATCGCCAAGCTATTGGATAACACCGTGCGCGCGGCTGAGATCGCCGACGGTAAATAAAGAATTTTGCACCTCCCGGGGTGTGGGGCGCAGGTAGATGAGGCATCTGCCTGCGCCCCTTTTTATAAGGAAATGTGATGACTGCCCAACGCCCGGATACGCTCATTTATGAAGGCCAGGGATACGCGATCTATACCGAGCCGTTAGAGGCGTATTTCGGGTTGGGAAACCGGCGGCCGGCTTTCCGTTCGCCGCACACCGGTTTGTGGCGCGGCTACCTGGCAACCTGGCAGATCGAGGCCGACTTGCTCTACCTGGTGGATTTGGAAGCCTGGCTGGGCGATATTTCCGGGGAAGGGCCGCTGACTCCGGCCGGAATGAATATCTTGTTCCCGGATGCGCCTGGCCCGATGCTGGCAGATTGGTACAGTGGGGTGCTGCGTGTGCAGATGGGGGAATTAGTGCAGTACGTGCATATGGGCTACCAATCGGTCTATGAGCAGGAACTGTTATTGACGGTGGAAAACGGCCGCGTGGTGGGAAAAGAAGTAATCGATAATCGCAACCATCAGTAGGGCTAGGTCAATATGCTCAGAGAAACACTTCTGATAGGATACGTGGTATGTAAAATACAATTCGGATGCGGGCTTGTATGGCGGTAGTTGAACGCGGCAAAATCCTGCTGGTCCCGCATTACAAAACCGATGTAGGCGAGACGCAATGGACCGTGCCGGGCGGGATGATCGATTTTGGGGAAAGCATGGAGGCAGCCGCGGTTAGAGAATGCTTCGAAGAAACCGGCTTGAAGATCCGGGTGACGGGCCTGCTCGATGTCAGTGAGGTGATCTTGCCGGAACGGCCCTATCACAGCATTACGATTGCGTTCATGGGGAAGGTGATCGAAGGGAATTTGCGGGCAGAGGCGAATCATCCCTATGGGGTAAAGCTGCCGCGTTGGTTTTCTGCTGCTGAACTTACCCAGGTAAAATTTCATCCTGCGCGGACAGTAGAGCTAGCACTCGGTTTAAAACCAGGGGAGTCTTAGAAACGCCGTCGACCGATTAGCTTATTTGTCTTTGGTCAGTTTGTTGGCTTGTTTTACGGTCAGCCAAAATCCGTCTTGTCTGAGCACACGCACCGTGCTGCCGGCCGGAATGGGAGTTTCGCTGCGCGCTTGCCACATCTCCTCGTCAATAAGCACAGAGCCAGCCGAGTGTGTCTCGATATCCGTAACCACTTCTCCAATCAACCCGACCACGGAGCCGGAGTCGTTGCTCAAGCTTGCGCCTTCTACGTTTCTTAAACGTCCGGTATAGATCCAGGTAATTGCCGCACATAATACGGACACCCAGGCCCATTTAATGAGCAGCGGGTTATCCTGATCAGCGAATAGGTAGAAAGAACCAATCGCCAGCATACAGATGGCAAGGAGAAACAGCGGATTTTGTGGGCGTGCCTGGCGAACGCCAATAAGGAATGGAAAAGGACTTAGCACGACCACCAGAAATGCCCAGGGGTTGACGCGTAAAAAGAGCAGTTCAATTCCGGCGCCTACCAGGCAAATCACCATGCCAATTTTCAAGTTCTTGGCTTTGGGATTGATCATCGTTAAGAATAACAACGTGACCCCGACAACGATCAGAACATATGTGACTATTGGATTTACCAGATATGTCATTTTCACCTGCTCTTAGTAATGCGCATGCTTAGGTTGTTTCTATTCTATTATATTGCATTTCCAATAAATCTCGGTCTACTAATAGGAAATGCTGCTGACCTGCAAAAAGACTGCTTGGTGGGGTAGGGGCGGATCGATAACCGCGCTGAACAACCGGCGAATTATAGAAACGAGCACTTGTCTGACAATTGACATTCCAAAACGAATCTGCTACACTATACTTGTCAGACAACACCCGTTTAGGAAAGCGAGTATGTTTCATGTCTACATTGCTTGTACGTAATGCCACCCTTTTAGCGACTTTTGATGACCGCCGCCGGGAAATTGCCGGAGGTGGTCTTTTTATTCGGGATGGCTTCATCGAGCAGGTCGGCCCGAGCGCGGAACTGCCCGATACGGCCGATGAAATCCTCGACTTGAGCGGCCACCTGCTGCTGCCGGGGTTGATCAACACGCACCACCACTTTTACCAAACATTGACGCGCGCCGTCCCCGCCGCCCAGGATGCTAACCTGTTCAACTGGCTGAAGACCTTGTATCCGATCTGGGCACGCATGCAACCGGACGACATTTATATTTCCACACTGACTGCGCTGGCCGAGATGTCCTTGTCGGGCTGTACGACTTCATCCGATCACCTCTACCTGTTCCCCAACGGTTCCAAACTGGACGACCAGATTCGGGCCGGGCGTGACTATGGCTTGCGTTTGCATGCTGCGCGCGGCTCGATGAGCCTGGGCGAGAGTGACGGTGGCTTGCCGCCGGACAGCGTGGTCGAAGACGAGGCCTACATCCTCGAGGACAGCCAACGCCTGATCGAGCAGTATCACATCGCCGAAGCGGGCGCCATGACCCAGATCGTGTTGGCACCTTGCTCGCCGTTCAGTGTGACCGGTGACCTGATGCGGCAGAGCGCTGAACTGGCGCGTCAATATGGCGTGCACCTGCACACCCACCTGGCTGAGACCGAAGACGAAGAGCAGTTCTGCCTGGATTTGTTTGGTTACCGTCCGGCCGCATATATGGAGCACCTCGGCTGGGTCGGCGAGGATGTGTGGTTTGCACACTCCGTACACGTCAACAGCGACGAGATCGAAATGTACGCTCGCACAGGCTGCGGTGTAGCGCATTGCCCATCCTCGAATATGCGCCTGGCATCCGGGATCGCGCCCATCCTGGAAATGCTCACCAAGGGCGTCAAGGTCGGGATTGGCGTAGATGGTTCGGCCAGCAACGACAGCTCCAACCTGGCTGAGGAGGTACGTATGGCAATGCTGCTATCCCGCGTCGGAGCGGGTGTGGCCGGGGCTTCGCTTTCTGGCGCAGACGCCTCGCCATTCATGACTG
>JBNKDB010000581.1:0-4238 GCA_050288045.1 Anaerolineales bacterium
ACAAAGAACCACAGTGCGAACACGATCACCATGGCCCGATCCAACATCCCACGCACAGCCTGAACCACGGCCACCAAAATTCCCACCAGGAAAAGCACGACCACCGGTTCGGTAAATTGAATAGACATCAACTTGCCCAGATATTCCGGTGGCAGGCTATCCGGGGCATACAAATTTCCATTGAACAGCACATCCAGTTCAGACGGATAATCAGCCAATACCGTCAACGCTTCGTAGTAACGCGGTAATGGTTCAGCCCATAGATAGGGCCATACAGCAACCATTATTGCAAAGGCAATGCCGGCATACGTCACCAAAGCCGGGAGTGCTCGCCACCTGGCTTTGAGCAAGAAATAGATTGCTACCAGGCCACCGGCTGCAAAGCCGTAGGCACGCACCCCGACACACAAGCCAAACACGATCCCTGCGAACCAAATTTCCTTGGGAATATATCTATACAACCATTGGAACGCAGATTTAAGGACACCAACAACCGTGTGCTCGAAAATTGGCAAAGAGTTGGTCAACTGCGGCTGTTTATGAGTAACAAAGGCATCCACCATGCCCATCCCGGTCGCTACGGCAGCCAGGAAAAAGGCCATAAAAGGAATATCCTTGGGATTGATGAAGGCGTGTCCCCACAACAGCGGTTGGGTAGTGAATAACAACGCGGTTCCAAACGCGGCCCAGCGCTCCTGAAACAAGCGCAGGCAGATGGTATAGAGACTGAAGATAGCAATTTGGAACCACAGGAAATAGGTCAGGTGCCAACGGTCGACTACCAGCCAACCAGGCGGAAAATTCCCCATTGCACCAACCAAAAGGCTTCCAGCGGCAGATGCAAACGGCCCATAATAACGCCGGGTAAATGGTCCAAAATTTTCGGTTGTGAGCGCCTCCCCCTTGAACAACTTCACGTACGCATCAAGCGTTGCATAAGCATGAACGTAGCCATTCTGCTCGTCCCAGGATTCGCCATAATTATTCCCGATCACCAGTCCAAGTAAAAGGTTACAAGTGATCAGGATGATGATCGGGAAATAGGCATGTCCGGCGACCCTGCGCATCTCGCCAAACCGCATCAGACTTTGTCGTCGCTTCCCACTCCCCATAATAGATGCGCTTCTTCCTGCGCTACAACCTTGTTTTCGGTGCGGCTGATTTCAGCTGCAAAAGCCATCAAGTGACTTTCCAGGGACTGGCGCGCCGTGGTACGCGCCGCGCCTTCTGTACCGCGCAGGCTTTCCAAAAAAGCAGCCATCAGGGCATGATCACCCCCACCATGCCCGGAAGAGAGCAATGCGCTGGTGTCATACATCGTCTGGCGGTCACTGCGGTGTTCATCCACCTTGATCCAGGAACCACCTGCTCCAAATTCTGCCAACAAGCGGCCGCGTGTGCCTTCGATGCGCGTGGTGCGGTATTCGACGTGTGAATGGCCATGCATGGTCAGCGTAACCGAAGGGCCGTCTGCGAACTGCATGCTGACGACCTGATGATCGACCACATCATTATCACAGTGATAGACACAACGTCCATAAGGGCCGGTGCGCAGGCTTTCCAGCAAGGCAGGTTCGACTTCCTTGGCTTCCAATTCGGCAACCTCGGGCACCAGTACGGAGCGCGGCCAGCCGCGGTGGTCGTGCAGTTGCTGCAAACTGGGCATAAATGGACCTAGGGCCTTGACCAATCCAGGGGCTTTATCGTACCAACGTATGGCAGTGCGTTCGAAACCTTCGCTGGTCGCAGCCACACTACGCAGTACGGGGATCAAGTCCACGTAAATCCAGGGCGCGTAATACGAACAGGTCTCAGCAGCCGGGCAGCCATCCAGGCAGCGCTCCGGGGCACCCTCTGGGGCATTTTCAGGACGATAGTGCATCAGGTTGCCAATGCTGCTCAGCTGCGTCCAGGCATCGTCCAGCAGCCACAGCAGGATATCAAGGTCATGGCAGCATTTCGCCAGGATCATTGGGCTGGATTTGGCTTGGTTACCCCAATTGCCGCGCACGAAACTGTGCGCCATATGCCACCAGCCGACGTTCTCACGCTGGGCCACATCGACCACATCGCCCAATACACCGGACTGGATGATTTCCCGCATCTTCTGGAAATGTGGCGTGTAGCGCAAGACATGGCAAATATGCAACTGCAAACCAGTCTGCTCACTGGCCTGCACCAACTGCACGCATTCCTCGGCGGTGGTAGCCATTGGCTTTTCGAGCAGCACGTTGTATCCAGCTTCCAGAGCAGCCAGGGCAGGACGGGTGTGCATCCAATCCTGCGTACAGATCAATGCAGCTTCACCTAAAGCAGGTTGCCCCAGTAAATCTTCCCAGGTTTCGTATTGATGTTCAGTAGGGATATCGTGCCGGGCGGCGAAGCGCTCGCGTTTCTTGGCATCGGGTTCGGCCACGGCGACGAATTCGATTTGGTCGGGATGCATCAAGGCATAAGGGGCATAAGCATCTGCCCCACGCTGCCCGGCACCAACCAACACAGCTTTGATCGGTTCGGTCATGATGATTTCCTCATAGTAGGTAGTATGCAGTGGATAGTATACAGTTGGCAATGTTCACCTTACATTTTATCACCACGCAGCCGCAAGGCCGATATTTTTCTATCCAGAAGCATTCAGGATTACAACTGGTGCACAAAAGAAAGAGCGCAGGAACAAGCTTTCCTTGTCCTACGCCCAATGCAAACAAACTACATTGAATGCTACAATATCTTCACCATCCGGGTTATTTCTTATTTGTACCCTGCATCTTGCAACTTGTATCTAGATGGCATCGTAGATCAACATACCGTACATCACCATGGTCAGGACAGCATCAATACCAATATAGATCAGGATAAAGACCAGTGCCGACTCGGAATTACGCCGGTAAGTGTAATTCCAGGCCAGCAGCGAACTGACCAGGAGAATAGTAACCGGCACCCCAATCTGCAAGGGCAAGAACCACGCTTCGGGAATGTGTGGGATCCAGGGCGAAAACGGCACAAAGAATTCCACGCCCCCCAGGGTAGCGTACTTCGTGTACCAGAATACGAAAACGGCCAGCCCCAGGGTCACAACCGTCCCGATCTTCCCAAGGGTAGTGTGGTGCCCGGGGCGCAGTTTACCGGTGACTACAATCAAGAGTACCGGTACGATCATCCAGATCGCCGCCGCGAACGGCGAAAGTACGAACCCGATCAACATCCCAAAGACCGTATCGCCGATAATACTGAACACATCCTGCGCACGCACATTACCCAACGCTTGCTGGATGTCTGGAGCGGTGCTGGCAAAATACACCAGGAAACCGGAAGTCGCGCTGCGCTCCAGCCAGGTCAGGTAAAGGTAGTTATCCGTGCTATTCTCCAACATCGGGGCGCGTGATTCCGTGGATGTGAACGAAAGCAATTGGTATGAAGTTGGTGCCCCATCCGAGAAATACACCACCCCCACCTGGCCGCGGGATTTCCGGAAGCGATATTTGATCGAGGTATCGAAACCAGCCGCCAGTTCACCAGCTTGATTCGGATTGGTGCTTACATTATTCAAGCCAGACTTACCAGGATAGCCTTCCTCACCTAACACAAAGCGCCCACCGGCCAAAAATTCTGCGCCGGGGAATTCGTTATAAGGCAAATCATATTCGTCGGGCACCGAGAAGCTGACTTCCGGGGTCAACGCACCCGCGGTGAGAGGGAAGGAAATATACTGCGAATTCACATTTCCCGCCGACATGCCTGTGCGAATAGCAACCGACCAGAAGACATACACGCGTTCAGTATCGATGCCCATCCACGGCCCGCTGATCTGGGTCGTTGGGCCGGTCGTCAATTCCTGGATTGCAACCTGGCGGTCAGGTTCAAACTCACCATCAGGATAATATGCGTAGAAAAAGAAGGGGTGCTCGTACCCCGGGGGATGGTGTGCCCAAACCGCGTGCAGGTTGCCTTGCTGGTCGAAGCGCAACGTAGGGGTTACACCTTCCGCATCGATCAATACACTTTCATAGGACGTGCCATCCAGCGTCAGGTTATATAGACTCGGGTCACGGCGTTCGAGCGCATACCACAAAGCAATTTTTCCATCCGGCGAAAGGGCGGCAGAATAGGAATCGACCACCGCGTCCCCGCTGAGCAGCGTGGCCGTTTGGACAACCTCACCGCTTGTATCCACTACAGCCGTGTACAGCTTGCGGCTGTTACGCCAGAAAAGACGCAAGTTGGAAGCTTGCTGCAAC